>NZ_DCSO01000058.1:15079-15436 GCF_002325665.1 Methylophaga sp. UBA1464 | reverse complement strand
GGCTGGGGTGCCGGGTATGGCCGCAGCCAATGGTCCGTTTAAAGATAAGTCGCGTACCACTTCACCATTGTCATCCAGATACATATCTCGATGGGCATTGGCAGGAGCGGTTTCACGACTGTCGAGCATGATCTGATGCTGGTCAGCATCCCGATGTAATAACCAGAAACCGCCACCACCGAGACCTGAACCGGCGGGTTCCACTACCGCTAGAGCAGCACTGACAGCAACGGCGGCATCAAAGGCGTTCCCCCCTTGTTGCAGAATTTCAAATCCGGCTTCAGTTGCCAGCGGGTGAGCCGAAGCAATCGCTGCTTGTCCGCTTTGGTTTTGAGCAACGCTAAGTGGAACGATCAC
>NZ_DCSO01000058.1:14727-14965 GCF_002325665.1 Methylophaga sp. UBA1464 | reverse complement strand
GGAACGATCAGAACATAGAGCAGTAGGCTGGTGATTAATCTCATCGATGATGTTTTTGTAGGGCAGCAAGCCTATCCTGTTCTTTTCGTCTGGCTTTTTCCAGTCGGTGCTGTTCGGCAGCTTCGTTAGATTCCATACCGATATGTGCTTCCCCGCGTTTTAATGCCAGCTGTATCTGTTTCTCACGCTCGGCATAGCGGGCTTTCTGATCGGCAGTGGTTTTATCAAAGCAATGCGG
>NZ_DCSO01000058.1:1465-14561 GCF_002325665.1 Methylophaga sp. UBA1464 | reverse complement strand
TTTTATCAAAGCAATGCGGGCAGGACACACCGCGCTGGTATTTTTCACTTAGTTTGTCTTCTTCAGTGATCGGTAGCCGACAGGCATGGCATTGATCGTATTCGCCTTTTTCAAGACTATGATTGACGGTAACGCGTTCATCAAACACAAAACATTCACCTTCCCAAAGTGATTCCTGTTCAGGCACATCTTCCAGATATTTGAGGATGCCACCTTCAAGATGATAGACCTCTTCAAAACCCTGTTCTTTCAAATAGGCAGTGGATTTCTCACAACGAATACCACCCGTGCAGAACATCGCAACTTTTTTATGTTTTTGCGGATCCAGATGCTGTTTTACATATTCCGGAAACTCGCGGAAGCTTTCAGTGTGCGGGTTTACCGCATTTTTAAAGGTACCGACCTGCACTTCATAGTCATTACGTGTATCGACCAGCAGGACGTCCGGATCGCTGATCAACTGATTCCATTCTTTGGGTTTGATATAGGTGCCTACCGACTGTTTCGGATCAATGCCTTCCACACCCATGGTGACGATTTCACGTTTTAATTTTACCCGACTGCGCAAAAATGGTGGCGTATCGGTATACGACTCTTTGTAACTCAGATCTTTAAGTCTGGAATCGGCCCGCAGATAATCCAGTAAGGCATCAATCGCTTTTCGCGAGCCGGCGACAGTGCCATTGATACCCTCCTGTGCCAGCAATAGGGTGCCGCGCACCTCATGATCCAGCATGAATTTGAGTAACGATGGCTTGAGCGCAGGATAATCCTCTAATGTCACAAATTCATAGAGTGCGCAGACCACAGTTTGAGCCATAGTTGGTATTCCGTAACGAGTAAATAGACCCTACATTTTACAGGGAAATTGTCAGGCCGTGTATGCTGACTTGACAGCAAGCCTTAGCAAGCAGTAAATAATTTTACCAATCAACCCATTGAGGTGTGAAATGGATGAATTGCAACAACTCAAACAAGAAAGTGAACAGTGGCGCGCTGATCATCTTCGCTGGTTGGCCGATGCCGATTCATGGACCCATCATACTCAAAGACTAATCGCTGTTCTGCATAAACTGGAACGAAGTTTACCTGAACATACCGCCAAACTGGATCAACATATTGAATTAATCATGCAACATGAAGAAACCATAAACCGTTATGAATGCGGACTTGACCCTCAGTGCATGACTAGCTGTGACAGTTATATTGATCTGGAAAAGCAACGGGCATTTCACGATAAATTGCGTAAGCTGCACCATAAAATGCAACTGCATCATCAACAATTCAGCGAGCAATATAAAAAACAGATGCAGCTCTTTTATGAACAGGCACAAATGTTAATGCAGGAAATTGCCGAGGGTTAGCTGCTGTTGCTCTTTCATTGCCATCACCGTTTTGGTTAATGGCTATACAACCCGGGATCCCATTTCTTTTAAAAGATTTTTGCCGAATTGCGTCAGTGCCATATTTATTAGAAGCAGTGATATTTTGTGAACGAAAAGTAGTTGTTTCAGCATAAGGTGCGCCTCAACCCTTAAGCTATGCATTATGTGTATTAATGCCGCGATTTATAGCGCATTAGCAACCATAAGAAAAACGGCCCGCCAAGTAACGTGGTAATAACGCCAACGGGCAATTCTGCAGGGGCAATGATTAATCTGGCGAGGGTATCGCAAATCACCAGAAAACTGCCGCCAAACAATAAAGTTGCCGGTATCAGATAACGGTGATCTTCACCGATTATCAATCTGCAGATATGTGGCACCATCATACCAACAAAGCCAATAGGACCACATAAGGCCACGATAGCGCCCACGCACAATGAGGTAACAAAAAATAAAGCGTAACGGACATATTTCACCGAAACACCTCGACTGGAGGCGATTTCATCGCCGGCCATCAGCAGATTCAATTCGCGGCTCAGATAAATAATCACTATTGCCGTCAGGCCGACAAAAGGCAATAGTTGTCTCAGTTCCTGATACCCCACCACCGTTAAACTGCCCATTAACCAGCGAATAATTTGAAATGAATCGGCGACATTGCTGAGATATTGAATAAACAGAATCAGGCTGGAAAAGAAAAAACTGATAGCAACGCCGGTTAACAATAAGGTTTCGCCGGAAAAACCGAAGCGAAAACGGCTGATACTGTAGACAAAACTTATCGCGAGTAACGCGCCGGCAAATGCACTGAGGCTGGTAGCCGTTAAACCTAATATCGTAAAACTGATGCCAGCATAGACACTGATTGCTGCGCCCAGCGATGCACCACTGGCGACGCCCAAGGTAAAGGGTGTGGCCAGAGGATTACGAAACATTGCCTGAAACACCATGCCACAAAGCGCCAGACCACTGCCGGCGATAAACCCAAATAACATCCGTGGAATACGCAGTTCATAAATGATCATTTGCTGAATCTCTGCGGAGCCAGCTTCTGAAAAGTCCAGCCAGGGGCTGGCCAGCATGACCAGAGCGGTGAACAGCGTTAATAAAATCAGTTTAAGCCGTATACTCATGATTCATCCGCCAAAGCAATCAGCCGGTTATGCTGCGGATGCTGAACAAATAAGAAGTCCTGTTGATAAAGTAATTTCAGACGGGCTGCATCCAGAAAGTCTTCTGCCTTACCATGCCAGAGGCCTTTTCCACCCAGTAATGCCAAAACATGCCTGGCATGGTGTGCGGCATGATTAATGTCATGTGTCACTTCAATAATGGTCTTGTGATGCTGCTGATTCAGTTTGCTGATCAATTGATGTACAGCCACTTGATGATGCGGATCCAGAAAGGCTGTGGGCTCATCCAGTAACATGATGGGCGTATCCTGTGCCAATGCCGCCGCAATCATGACCCGCTGGCATTCACCACCACTCAGGGTCGACATTTTGCGATGGCGGAATGGCCGGCATTCGGTGATATCAAGGGCATTCTCCACCATGTCATGGTCATGGGTTTGCCATTCTGAAAATACATGGTGATGGCTGTATCTTGCCATTCGGACAAACTCTTCAACAGTGAAGGTCAGATGACTGCCGCCGGTTTGTGGTACATAGCTGACCCGCTGAGCTAACTGTTTATGGCTGAATTGGCTGACTGTCTGACTATCAATTGTGATTGTGCCACTGTGGATTGGCATGATCCCAATCAGGGTTTTTAACAAAGTACTTTTTCCTGAGCCGTTAGGGCCCACAATACAAAGATAATCGCCTTGCGTGATATCAAAGCTGATACTTTCAATCAGCGTTTTATCGCCAATCTTTACCGATATCTTTTGACTGTTAATCATGCGAGTCCCAATCAAGCTGTGGATGAAATATCCGTGCCAGCTGTTCAGCCAGTTGAATGATTCTGGGCCCGGGAATCACCGCATAATCGGCCTGAATAATATGCAATTGATTGTTCCGGACAGCGTCAATTTGGTCCAGGCGCTGCCATTGCTGGCGCAGTTCACTGATATCGGGGGAATACACCCCAGCATCCGGAAAAATATCGACAATGATTTGCGGATTCAGCCTTAACAGACCTTCTGTAGACAAGGCTGGCACTCTTAGCTGTTTGCCTTGATAGACGTTTTTCGCACCGGTAAATGACAATAAGTCATTGTAAAAATCCTGTTGTCCAGCGATATACACTTTATCCAGATAATGAGTGTTTGAACTGTGGGCAATGGCCAGTAGCACGTTGGGTTGCGGATGCCCCGCAACTTTTTGCTGAATGGATTCAAGACGCCGGTCAAAATCATTGAGCAAAATTTCAGCCTTAGCCGATTTATCCAATGCGGCAGCAATATCGCGGATGCTGTTACGAATACCGGCCAGGCTTGAATTGTCAATGCTTAACGTTTGAATACCTAACTGTTGCAGTTGCTTTTTCAGCGCATGCTGACGCTTCAGCAGGATGACCATATCCGTTTGTAAACGAACAATCTGTTCCAGGTTTGGATCAAGATAGCCGCCCACTTTGGGGAGATTTTTTACTTTGGCGGGATATTGGCAGTAGTCGGTTACTGCAATCACCCGGTCTCCCGCATCAATGGCAAACAGGGTTTCGGTAATACTGGGGGCCAGGCTGATGATCCGCTGCGGACTGGATATGGCAGGCACATTACTTACTGGCTGCGGTTTTTCAGGCTGCAACCAGACAAAAACAAATACTGCAATAAACACCAGAATCGGCCAAAAACGAGCCATTTTGGCTTTCCCGTAATCAAATCAGCCTATTATACTGCCTGATGTTGATACAGATTAGGTAAAGCGCATGAATCAGATTATGCAGCAAGCAGAGTGTTTATTTACTTTGCAGGTTATCGATAAACGTCTTGAGCAATTGGCTTCCAGGCTGAATCAGGATTATATTGATAAAAATCCAGTATTACTCTGTGTGATGAATGGTGCTGTGATGACCATGGGACATCTATTGCCGAAGCTGCAATTTAATCTGGAAACCGATTACATACATGCCACCCGCTATGGCGATAAAACAGTCGGGGGTGAGTTGAACTGGCGAGCAAAACCAAACATTGAACTGAGTGGCCGCCATGTATTGCTGGTCGATGATATTTACGACGAAGGCATTACATTAGCCGCCTTACGTAAATTTTGTCAGCAAAGTGGTGCTATATCGGTGAAAGCGGTGGTGTTGGCAGATAAACAACATGCTGATAAATATGGCATCCAACCGGAGTATATCGGCTTACAGATCCCCGATCGCTATGTATTTGGGTTTGGCATGGATTACAAAGGCTATCTGCGCAATGCGCCCGGTATTTATGCGGTTAAGGAGAGTGCATCATGATCGGATTGATTGGTGGCAGCGGATTATCTCAGCTGGATGGGTTGATTCTGCAAGAGCAAATGCAGCGGGCGACCCCTTTTGGCGAACCTTCGGCACCGTTAATGGTGGGTACTTTTGCGGGTAAAGAGGTCGCTTTTCTGCCCCG
Source organism: Methylophaga sp. UBA1464 (assembly GCF_002325665.1). NCBI lineage: Bacteria > Pseudomonadati > Pseudomonadota > Gammaproteobacteria > Thiotrichales > Piscirickettsiaceae > Methylophaga > Methylophaga sp. UBA1464. The sequence continues at coordinate 9,620 of NZ_DCSO01000058.1, read as the reverse complement.
GCATGGAGAACACCATACGATTCCGCCACATTTGATTAATTATCGGGCGAATATCTGGGCGATGCATCAATTAGGTGTTGAACAGATTCTCGCTGTTGCTTCAGTGGGCGGCATTACAGAAGAATACAAACCGGGTGTAATTGCCTTACCGGATCAACTGATAGATTACAGCTGGGGCAGGGAGTCCAGTTTTGCCAGCGAGGATTTTGCGGCAGATAAACACATAGATTTCACCTATCCATTTGATGAAACACTGCGTCAGCAAATACAGTTGGCTGCCAATAGTGAAGAAATGTCAGTGATCGATGGTGGCAGCTATGCGGTCACACAGGGGCCAAGATTGGAAACTGCTGCCGAGATTGGCCGATTTAAAAAAGATGGCGCCGATATGGTGGGCATGACGGCCATGCCTGAAGCGGTGTTGGCGCGAGAGCTGAATATTGCTTATGCCAGCATAGCGGTGGTGGCAAATCACGCCGCAGGCTTAAGCTCACACCCATTGACCATTGAAGCAATCCTGGAAACCATGGAAGAGTCTATGGTACAGGTACATCGACTGTTAAAAGGTGTTATTCCGCTGTTGTAGCTTCACCTTCAGAGGGCAGAGAGTAGGTTTCTGGCCCAGTCATATTAGATAACACCTGATCCGGTGTCGATACTGGAATTAGCTGTAAAATCGCCCCAAACCGTGGGTGGTCAAAATAATGCACCTGTTTACTGCGAATACGGCGCAGTTCCACTAAACGAGGTTGATGCAAAGTATGGAATGAGTCACTCTCAACTGATCTGACACCATCCTGCAGCCATAAGTCCAGATTTGCATGCAGGTAGGTGGCGATATGGAAACGTACTTGTCCTTTTACCCGATCAGATTCTATCGCTACTGCCTGGGCACGATTACGGTTGCCTACCGCTTGTTGCCAGGATTGATGACTCACCACCCGATAACCTGCTGAATTGCGAAGACGTTGTGCAATATTACCCAGATTTTTATTTCCAGCCGGTTGAATGGCTTTATTCGTCATGCCAACACTTAATGGTGCAGGATCCTGCAGAGTAAATACTGGTGACTGCTCATTGTCGGAGGGATTGAGCACTTCAAATACAATCAGTTCAACGTGATACCACTGCTGAGCCTGTGCGACGACACCAAAACTCATTAAAGCGACAAGTAATATGCTGCGAATAAGGCCCATAAATTTCATAGAAAAGTGATCCCGAATGACGAATATGACTATTGTCTAACGCCAACCTGAAAAAGTCCAAGATCTAGGTGGCTATGAACAATCAATAGCCCCTGATATTCTGCATTGCTGGTATCATCCAGTGAACATCAAAAATCACAATGGAGCAAACTCAATGGAAGGTTTTTCGCTATTTGTCATCGTCGTGCTGGTACTCGCCGTCGTCCTGATTTTAATGGGCGTAAAGTCAGTTGATCAGGGTTGGGAATTTACGGTTGAACGGTTTGGCCGCTATACCCGAACCTTACGTCCCGGTTTGAATCTGATTGTGCCGGTGATTGATAAGGTGGGTGCACGTATCAATATGATGGAACAGGTACTGGATGTACCTTCTCAGGGTATTATCACCAAGGATAATGCGATGGTGCGTGTTGATGGTGTGGTGTTTTATCAGGTCATTCATGCCGCAAAAGCGGCTTATGAAGTCAGTGGACTGGATAATGCGATTCTGAACTTAACCATGACCAATGTGCGGACAGTGATGGGGTCAATGGATCTGGATGAACTGCTCTCCAAACGCGATGAAATCAACACTCGATTATTAACTGTAGTGGATGATGCAACAACGCCGTGGGGAATTAAGGTTACCCGTATTGAAATCAAGGATATTGAGCCACCGGCTGATCTGATTGAAGCTATGGGCCGGCAGATGAAAGCTGAGCGGATTAAGCGCGCCAATATTCTGGAAGCTGAAGGACATCGTCAGTCTGAAATTCTGCGCGCAGAAGGGGAAAAGCAAGCCGCGGTATTAGATGCTGAAGGGCGCCGTGAAGCCGCTTTTCGTGATGCGGAGGCGCGTGAACGTTTGGCGGAGGCGGAGGCCAAAGCGACAGCAATGGTGTCAGAAGCCATTGCCAAAGGTGACTTGCAGGCAGTGAATTATTTTGTCGCCCAAAAATATATTGAAGCACTTAAAGATATGGCCAGTGCAAATAATCATAAGATCATCATGATGCCACTGGAAGCGAGCAGTGTAATAGGGTCATTGGCAGGTATAACCGAGCTTGCCAAGGAAGCCTTCATCAGTAAAGAGAAGTAATATGCCGATTATCGTAGACTTCTGGCATTGGTGGGTATTGGCTGTAGTACTGATTACACTGGAAGTGATTCTGCCCAGTTTTTTTGCTTTATGGATGGGAATTGCGGCGTTTATCACCGGCTTGGTATTACTGCTGTTTCCCGAGATTCCATGGCAGTTTCAATGGCTGATGTTTGCCGTGTTATCAGTGCTCAGCATCGTGCTTTGGCGCAGGTATTACGTAAAACATCCGATTAAAACAGATGAGCCGTTGTTAAATCGCCGTGGTGAACAACATGTCGGTCGTATTATTACCCTGACCCATCCTATTGTGAATGGACAAGGGAAAGTCATTCTCGATGATTCGACCTGGAAGGTACACGGTCCCGATTGCCCGACAGGTACCCGTGTTCAGGTTACCTCCGTGGATAGCGTCATTCTTAACGTTGAAATAATTATCTGAACATTATGGCTTTTTTGATTGATTTGATACGTCATGGTGAACCCCAGGGCGGTAAACGATATCGTGGTCAACTGGATGATCCGTTAAGTGAGTTGGGCTGGCAGCAAATGCGATCTGCCACCATGGATAATCCACCCTGGCAGCAAATTGTCAGTTCGACATTGAGTCGTTGTGCGGATTTTGCCAAAGAGCTTGAAGTTAAGCATGCCATTCCACTACAACTGGATACACAATTTACCGAAATAGGTTTTGGTGACTGGGAAGGCAAAACGGCCAGTGAACTGGAACAACAGGATAAAGCGGCATTTTATGCTTTCTATGAAGATCCCATCCGTAATACACCTGCCAATGCAGAACCATTGCTCGATTTTCAACGGCGCATTCAACAGGCCTGGCAAACCTTGCTGGAACAGCATGCTGACAAACATATTCTGCTGGTTGCCCATTCAGGTGTTATTCGTATGATTCTTACTCAGGTCCTGGCGATGCCTCTGGAAGCCATGTTTCGCATCCAGGTTCCTTATGCCTCGGTTAGCCGTATTGTTATTTACAACGAAGGCCCCAGACTCTATCCCCAATTACAGTTTCATGCAGGAAAACTATGACGGCGTTTTTTAATACCGGTTTAAGCCAGCAGCAGTTTCTGGCTGAGTACTGGCAAAAAAAACCATTCGTCATTCGTCAGGCTTTTCCTCTGCCTGTGAGCGAGCTGACCCCCGATGATTTGGCGAGCTTTGCTGGCGACGAGGATATTGAGTCACGTTTGATTCAGGAGTTTGGGGAAAAGCCCTGGCAGTTAAAACATGGCCCTTTCGATGAAAGCGATTTTGCTGCATTACCCGAAACGCACTGGACTTTGCTGGTTCAGGATATGGATAAGCATTATCCACCGTTACAGAATCTGCTGGCGGCTTTTGACTTTCTGGCAGACTGGCGCCACGATGATGTGATGATCAGTTATGCACCGGAAGGGGGATCCGTTGGACCGCATACCGATAGTTATGATGTTTTTTTGTTACAGGCACAGGGGACGCGACGCTGGCAAATCAGCGGTAAACCGTTAGATAACGCCATATTCAGAGATGATACTGATATGCGTATTTTGCAGCAGTTTTCAGCGGAACAACAATGGGATTTGCAACCGGGTGATATGCTTTATTTACCGCCTCATTATGCGCATCATGGTGTGGCATTAAATCCATGTTTGACGTTTTCGGTAGGTTTTAGAGCCCCATCGCAGTTACAGTTGCTTGATGCTTTCAGTCACACACTGCAGGAGCAGGATATTGCCGAGCGACTCTACGCCGATGCTGATATAAACGTAACGTTTTCAGCAACGGAGATTGATGCTAACGCAATACAGCGGTTTCAGAAATTATTGCTGGACACCATAAATGAAAATACCGGGTTGATGTCATTAGCTGTTGGGCGGCTGGTCACCGAGACAAAATCAACTTTAGAGGTTTTGGCCGACGAATTTATCACCGATAAACCTAAGCTCGATGAGTTGGAGAAACGATTTAATAACGGCGAATATTTACAACGCAATGTGTATATTCGCTTTGCCTGGCATAAAGACTCTGCCAAGGCGTATTTATTTGTAGCCGGGGAAGCCTATTGCGTTGAACTTGCCGCTGCAGAACATCTCTCTTGGTTCACCACTAAAGCCCAGCTTAATCATCAGGACTGGCAGTGTTTACGCAAATATCCTGTATTAGCCGATGTCTGTTGTGAACTGATTGCCGAAGGTGCCTTCTATTGGCCGGAAGAGTTTGTCTAAAACTTATTTTGAATGGCGCTTGAATTCAGTATGGTGACATTTTGGGCACGGTGGAATGCGTCCGGTTTTTTTAAAATGCATTTCTGAACCACAGGAATCGCAAACCAGAGAGCCTATGCCGGTAATTTCGCCGGTGTGATATTGCTGAGCCATCTGCGCCTGATTCGCTAATTGACCAAGTTCAAGCCGGGTCCGGTCGGCAACAGAGGCAAATAATTCATAAAGCCGGTCTTCAACCAGTTGTAAATCAAAATTGAACCAGGTGGAAAATTCTTTCCCTGTGGTTTCCAGATAATTCGCGGCATCCTGCAAATCACGCTCGACATAATAAGCAATTTTATCGGCTTCTTCTGCCGTTATTTCCCGCAGCTCAATGGCTCTTAGCTTCGCCAGCTCAATACGTTGTTTGAGAGTGGGAACTGCATTTTTTTCGGCATCATCAAAAAAATGATGAATGCGTTCCATCATTTTGTCATAGGCCGCTGTGAACTTTTCTTCGAAGTTATTATCTGACATGACTTAACCCTTTATCTGCTGCGGTTTTTAAGTTAACTTAGCACAAATTAATCCAACGGAGGAAACCGTTTTGAGCACTGCACGCAAGCTTTTGTTTGGCGGGTTTTTATTTTGTCTGAGTTTATTGCTGGCATCTGTTTATATGCAGCATGTACTTGAATTAGAACCTTGCCCATTATGTATTCTGCAACGTGTCATGGTGTTAATAACGGGGATATTTTTTCTGGTAGCAGCAATCCATAATCCGGCAAAAAAAGGGATTAAAGTTTATGCAGGGCTAATTAGTTTCTCGGCGATACTGGGGGCGGCAATTTCTGCGCGACATGTCTGGTTACAAAACCTGCCTGCCGATCAGGTACCAAGCTGTGGCCCGGGAATGGGCTTTATTATGGAAAACTTTCCCTTGTCCGACGCATTGTCTTTAGTGTTAAGAGGCTCAGGAGAATGCGCGGAAGTGTCATGGACATTCCTGAACCTCAGTATACCTGCGTGGACGCTGCTGGCCTTTGTGGGAATGTTAGTTTTGGCAATTGCTGCTGCCTGGCGACAGCATTAAAACGTAATTGAACAACAAAACTAGTAAAGAGAATTGATAGCTTAAGCGATTAACGGGCGCGATAGACGATGCGGCCTTTGCTTAAATCGTAGGGAGTCAGCTGAACAGTCACCTTGTCTCCGGTAAGAATGCGGATATAGTTTTTACGCATTTTGCCAGAGATGTGAGCGGTCACAACGTGACCGTTTTCCAGCTCAACCCGGAACATGGTGTTGGGAAGGGTATCAACAATAACGCCTTCCATTTCAATATGATCTTCGCGTGCCATATAGGCAGATCCTCACTTATTTTACATCGTGGATAGTCGAATGAGTGTTTCCGACGGCGTCGACACAAACCAGCACGCCTAAGAAACAGCGCTATATTGTGCCGTAAGCCTGCCGTCAAGGCAAAAAAGCTGGCCAGATTAGCGCATCAACGGTCGCCAATGACGCCCGTCCAGCAGCTCGATAGGCGAAAACGCCTGCTTGTAACGCATCTTGCGGCACTCTTCGATCCAGTAACCGAGATAAAGATGCGGCAACCGTTTCTCTTGGCACAGTTCGATCAGCTTTAAAATCGCCAAGGTGCCAAAGGAGCGCCTCTCCAGGGCTTCGTCCACTTTGAAAAACGTATAAATGGCCGATAGCCCGTGCTCGAGCTGATCGAAGGCTGCCACCGCTACCAACTCGCCTTCCAGGTACATTTCCAGCAGATGCGCATACGGCTCTTCTAGCGTCAAGAACGTTCGATATTGATCGCGGCTAGGCGGAAACATGTCGCCGTCGGCGTGTCGCTGTCGAATATAGTCGGCGTAGAGGGCATAGTGCGCTGCATCGAAACGCGCTGGGATGACGCGCGTCTCGATATCGGCGTTGCGCCGCCAGACTTTTCGCTGGGTGCGATTGGCGCGGAAGTCATTGACCGGAATCCGCACCGATCGACAAGCGTTGCATCCCTCGCAGTGGGGGCGGTATAAGTGGCGTCCGCTGCGTCGAAAGCCCAGTAGCGACAACGAATCGTACACCCCAGGCACGGGCGACTCCTGAGGGTCGAGAAACAGCGTGGTTGCCTCTTTGCCTGGCAGATAGCTGCAGGCATGAGGAACGGTTAGGAAGAAGCGCAAATCCCGCACGGGGCGGCGAGGAGCGTTACTACTCACGGCTTGCCTCCTTGGTCATGAACGGCAGTCACTCTGTTGCTGCGGTGCCTGATGCAATCGCGGCGAGCCACGGCGAGTCGGGGACGCTCGGCACTTGATCCGCAGCGCTGGCCAAGCAAAATGCTTTGTCTGGCAACCACTCTTCAAGATAGTTGATGAACGTACTGCGGGCGACTGTCGTTGCGCCCAGGCTGGCCAGGTGCGGCGTGTGCATTTGGCAGTCGATCAGCTTGCCGCCATGGGTGTGCATGGCGCTTGCCAAATGGGCCAAAGCAATTTTAGAGGCGTCGGGCTGGCGTGAAAACATCGACTCGCCGAAAAATACTGGCCCCATCGCCAAGCCATAGAGCCCGCCCACCAACTGGCCGCCGTGGTGGACTTCGACGCTGTGGGCAATGCCCAACGCATGTAGGCGCTGGTAGGCGTGGCGCATCTCTGGATGGATCCAGGTGCCAGGCGCGTCTTTGCGCGGGGCGGCGCAGCCTTCGATCACTTGCGTGAAGTGTTGATTCAGCGTCACGTGAAAGCCACCATGTCGCAGCCGTTTAGCTAGGCTGCGGCGTCGTTTAAACTGTGCAGGCAACAGGATCATGCGCGGATCTGGGCTCCACCATAAAATGGGGTCATCGTCGCTATACCAAGGAAATATCCCTTTTCGGTAAGCGTCTACCAGCCAGGCTGGTGTAAGCTCTCCACCGGCAGCCAGCAGGCCGTTAGGGTTATCCAACGCCCGCTCGGTGGAAGGAAAAGTGGGGTGTGGCGATGAGAGCCAAGGTAGCATCGCTTGCTCCTGTTGCTAGTGGCGTCCGTCGAAGCGCTGTGACGGCGGAAGGATGCTCGGTATGATGCAAACTCGCAAGTGGATTAAAGACACCGTGTGGTGTAAAGGGAGAATCGCTTGAAAGTAAATAAGGCGGTAGACAAGCGAACGCAGCGGCAGTCGCGTCAGTCACCATCGAGTTCTCAATCATCGACGCGGGTCAATGCCGCGAAGGACAAGGCGCGCCGTTTTGGCCTGCGCCTGCAGGGCTCCGCCCGTGAAGGGGTGGTGGTCGTCATGCTGGCGCTGTGCGTCTTCTTGTTATTAGCGCTGTTTAGTTATCACCCTGCCGACCCTGGCTGGTCGTATCAAGGTCCGGAAACCGAGGTGCGCAATTGGATGGGGCCGGTCGGAGCTTGGCTGGCCGATGTGCTTTATTCGCTGCTCGGAGCGAGCGCGCTCTGGTGGCCGGGCATGTTTGGTTACGCCGCCTGGTGGCTAATGCGCTCACGCCAGGTGCGCTTCGAATTAGACCCCGTGGCGATTGCCGTGCGGGCGGGCGGCCTTGTGCTGCTGATGTTCGGCACGACCATGTTGGGCGCCTTGCACTTTTATCACCCCGATAGCATTTTGCCCTATGCCTCCGGCGGTATCCTGGGAGAGGGGCTCGTGGGTTT
>NZ_DCSO01000058.1:842-1264 GCF_002325665.1 Methylophaga sp. UBA1464 | reverse complement strand
TCGTCAGTAGCGGCGGCGTGGGCCTGATCGCGGCAGCGCTCATCCTGATTGGGTTTCCGCTGTTTAGTGGCATGTCGTGGCTACAGGTTGCCGATGAAGTCGGGCGTAAGCTTTGCCGTATCGGCGGTTGGTTTGGTGAGCGTCGTGCCAAGCGGCGCGAAAAGCGTGCCGAACGTGCTGCCGTGCGTGCAGCGGCCAAGGCGGCGTCCAACAAAGTGAAGCAGCGCTCCTGGGCAGAGCCGAGCGATACGAGTACTGACCCTGTCGATGAAGAGGTCGATGAGGAGAAAGCGACAGTCGCTCCGCGCATCCGTGAAGCCCCCGAGCCACCCGTGCGTGCTGCCGTGAGTGAGCGTTCCTCTGCCGGTCGTCGTGAGCGCCGTGAGCCGAGCTTCACGGCACCCGCCGAAGAGGAAGAGGCG
>NZ_DCSO01000058.1:438-678 GCF_002325665.1 Methylophaga sp. UBA1464 | reverse complement strand
CGGCACCCGCCGAAGAGGAGGAGGCGTCGTCGGTCACCGATACGTCGATTCCTTGGGAAGCGGCCGCTGTGCTGAGCGAGCGTCATGCACCGCCCCCTCCCGCTGCTGCCGCATCTCAAGACCCCGAGCCGGAGACAGCGCCTGCTCCGAAGATGACGCCAGAGAAAGACGCGCCCGGCGAGCCGATCATGCCGCTCTCCGCGCGCAAACCGGAGGACGTCGAGGAGCCTGCTCCAGAGC
>NZ_DCSO01000058.1:0-269 GCF_002325665.1 Methylophaga sp. UBA1464 | reverse complement strand
CCTGCTCCAGAGCCAACGCCCTCTATCGCCGATACTGAGGTGCCGCTCGAAGCGTCCGAGGCATCCTCGCCAAACGCACAGGCGTTTGCGACCAAGCCCATGGATAAACCAGAGCCTGCAGTACATCAGAAAGAGAGTGAGTACTCACCTCTAAGCGCCAGCGAGGAGCAGGCAAGCGCCGCCTATGCCCCGACCGTGCCGCTGCGCGCAACTCGCGATGAACACGACGAGCAAGAGTCATCTGTACCCATCGCGCCGGGGACGGTGAC
>NZ_DCSO01000110.1:6870-8267 GCF_002325665.1 Methylophaga sp. UBA1464 | reverse complement strand
GTAACATGACCGTTTGCAACAAGTGCCCATCAGGACGTTTACTGACAGTTTTAAGTAATGAAGCATAATGACCCGGTTCAGGCTCATCACCGCCGCCTAAAAATAACCCGAGTTCACCCAAAAATTCCCGCAGGGCTGACAGTTTTTCAATTGAAGGCACTTCATGTACACGATATAAAACCGGTAATTTACTGGAGAGCAGATACTTCGCTGCAGCAACATTGGCCGCGATCATAAACTCTTCAATCAACCGATGCGCATCATTCCGTTTACGTGGTTCAATTGAAGCAATCTTCCGGTTTTCATCAAACAGGAACTGCGTTTCGGTCATTTCAAAATCAATTGCGCCGCGTTTATCACGGGCTTTGAGCATGATATGAAACAATTCATACATGGTTTCAAGACCCGGGAGCACATGAGCGAATTGTTCACGCAATGCCGTATCGCTATCTTGCAGGATGCTGGCAACCTGTTCGTAAATCAGCCGTGCCTTGGAGTTCATTACAGCCTGATGAAATTGATAGGATTCAATTTCACCATCCTGATTGATGATCATTTCGCAGGCCATGCACAAACGATCAACTTCAGGGTTTAACGAGCATAATCCGTTGGATAATGCTTCTGGCAGCATAGGAATGACCTGGCTCGGGAAATATACCGAGGTTGCCCTTTCCTGAGCGTCCTGGTCGAGATCATCTTCAGGTTTAACGTAATATGAAACATCGGCAATGGCGACCCACAGACGCCAGTTACCTGAATCAAGTTTTTCGGCGTAAACAGCATCATCAAAATCACGTGCGTCCGAGCCATCAATAGTGACTAAGGGCAGATCACGTAAATCCAATCTGTCTTTAATTGCTTCCTGTGGAATGGTTTCACCAAAGCTTTCTGCCTGGGCAAGTGCTTTGGGGGACCAGACATGAGGTAATTCAAAGCTGCGCAGCGCAATATCGATTTCCATACCCGGTGCCATGTGATCGCCAAGTACAGCAACAATCTTACCCAGAGGAGAGCGATGTTTATTAGGATGTTCGGTAATTTCGGCTTCAACGATTTGGCCGTCTTTGGCATCCATTAGCTCATGTGCAGGAATCATAATATCCTGACTGATACGACGATTATGCGGTATTAAATAAAACAGGCTGGCATCTGCCTGCAAACGACCCACCACAGTTTGATTGGCCCGCTGTACCACTTCTACAATCGCACCTTCTTTACGACCTTTACGATCAGTGCCACTCACACGGGCTAGTGCGCGATCTCCATGCAAAACCACACGCATTTCTCGTTCGCTGAGAAATAAATCTTCGCCGCCTTCATCGGGGATCAAAAAGCCAAAGCCTTCGGGATGACCCATTACGCGGCCACGGACCAGATTCATTTTGGAAACAATGCCA
>NZ_DCSO01000110.1:6596-6798 GCF_002325665.1 Methylophaga sp. UBA1464 | reverse complement strand
AGTTTGGAAAGGTGTTTTCGGGAAAGCGGGGCTTTGTGTTCTTTAAGCAGCTCGAGAATAAATTCACGGCTAGGGATGGGATTGTCGTATTTCTCGGCTTCACGACCCTCAAAAGGGTCCGTTATGTTTTGTTCAGTCATTGACAGTTTTTATCTCGATCTATATGATGCGCGTCTTCTTGCCCAGGTGGCGGAATTGGTAG
>NZ_DCSO01000110.1:5321-6445 GCF_002325665.1 Methylophaga sp. UBA1464 | reverse complement strand
ACGTGGGAGTTCGAGTCTCCCCCTGGGCACCATTCCGAATTTTTTTCTCTTTGTCACCCGACCATTTTAACTGCTTTGGTCGTTCCGGGTGAATGTTTCTCGCTTTAAAATTCCCAGAATCCTATTATTGCTGCTATTGAACCGCATTTAAGGTTACGATATTGTGCAACTTATACCGTGTCAGGTGCATCTTGATTGTGCCCAACGGATTATTAGCTTTTGCACAGTGAGAACGGACATGGCAACTTTTATAGATTCAATCGACGAACGCACCCAGCTTGCGGGCACCAATCACCTGGAAGTATTACTGTTCAGCCTTGGGACAAATGATGATACCGGTCGTAATGAGCTATTTGGTATCAACGTTTTCAAAGTCAGAGAAGTCCTTAATATTCCCGAAATTACCGGTGCTCCGGAAATGCCTGATGGTATTGAAGGTTTTGTCAGTTTGCGTGGCGATATGGTTCCTATCATCAATCTACAAAAGTTTTGTAAATTAAAATCACAGGAACCTCCTAAAATTCTGATGATAACGGAATACAACACTCACGTTCAGGGCTTTTTGGTGACTTCTGTCGATACCATCCAGCGATTAAGCTGGCAGCAGGTTAAAGAACCACCTCCATTAATTTCCAAACGTTTAGGCGGTTTAGTGACTGCGGTTGCTGAATTACAGGATAAACGTCTGGTGATGATCATGGATGTTGAGAAAGTGTTAGCTGATACCGGCGATTTCTATGATGATACTGCGTTTGAAGGCATCGAAAAAATGGAGAACGGTAAAAAGTATAAAGTGCTTTATGCTGATGATTCCAATGTTGCACGCAAGCAAATTACCCAGACTCTGGACAAGCTTGGGGTGAACCATACGGGTGTTATTAATGGCGCACTTGCCTGGAAAACGCTTGAGAAACTGGCTACTCAGTGCGAAGAGGAAAGCCGGGACATTACCACGGAAATCCAGGTTGTTTTAACCGATGTTGAAATGCCGGAGATGGACGGTTATGTACTGACCCAAAAAATTAAATCTGATCCACGCATGGCGCATCTGCCAGTGATTATGCATTCATCCTTGACTGCGGTAGCGAATCAGGCAATGGGACGAGGGGCAGGTTCTGATGCCT
>NZ_DCSO01000110.1:4939-5182 GCF_002325665.1 Methylophaga sp. UBA1464 | reverse complement strand
CAGGTTCTGATGCCTATGTATCAAAATTCCAACCGCTTGAATTAGCCGCAACGATTCGTGGTTTTATTGAAAACAAACATTAATAGGTAGGTCTACGCCATACTGATCTGAATTATGTTCGATAATGCTGATGCTTTTCGGCGCTCCGTTCTGATAAAGGCAAAACACTAATGCAACACCGTCATAGCAGTATACGAATTGTTGACAACCTTGCTGAAATTACCCGACATCATGATCGGCAGG
>NZ_DCSO01000110.1:2615-4814 GCF_002325665.1 Methylophaga sp. UBA1464 | reverse complement strand
CACCCGACATCATGATCGGCAGGTTTTGGAAAAAAGTCTGCTTAAAACGTTAAATGAATTATTTCCGGCACAATCCTTACGCTTGTTTCGGGTACGACGTCATGATCTGGTTCACGATATCAGCCTGTTGGCTTTCTGTGTGAATGACGTCATTTCGTCTTCTGACCAGCATCCCAAGCTGAATTCAGAAACGGCGGATGAACTGAGCGCTGCCATGACAGAAGCGATTGATAGAGAAGATATTGTTTCTTATCGTCAATCCGGGACGACAGGTTGGAATGTCATTTATCCCGCCTATGATTCACATGGCGAAATCTTTGCCAGTCTGGTTCACCATTGTGAAGAGTTGCCGTCACCCATTGACCAACGACTGGTCCATGGCATCCTGAGGGTGTATGCCAACTATCTGGCGTTAATCGATAAATCCCAACGCGATAAATTAACCGGTTTATACAATCGGGAAACGCTCGATGAGCAGATTACTAAAATTCTGGTCAATCAAAGCAGTGAACTGAATAAACTGATGGCTTCACCCAATGATTCCCGACGTCGTCGATATGCCATTAAACATTGGTTGGGCGTGGTGGATATTGATAAATTCAAAGTGATAAATGACACCTATGGTCATCTTTATGGTGATGAAGTGATTATTCTGGTTGCCCGGTTAATGACATCCGGTGTGATCCGCGACGACGATCTGATTTACCGTTTTGGTGGTGAGGAATTTGTAGTGTTGCTTAAAGCCGCTAATGAAACAGATGCCATGCAGGCATTTGAACGAATTCGTAAGGTGGTGGCAAATCATAATTTTCCTCAACTTGGCCAGGTCACGGTCAGTATTGGTTTTGTTGAAGTCTCGGCTCAATTATCGCCAACTGATGTTATCGGCCAGGCCGATGAGGCTTTATATAACGCGAAAAACGAAGGCCGAAATCAGGTACAGAACTACCATCATCTGCTTGCTGAAGGTAAAGTCACTGAGCCAAAGAAAATGACTGGCTCGGATGTAGAATTATTCTGAATTAACCCAGGAAAAATATGAGTTTCCGTAATCTGTTATTAACCGACAAAGTTATTATCGAACTGGATAAAGCATTAACGACTGTTTTGGGGGCACCGCCCTCCAGTGGCCGTGAGACTCCTGCCATGAACATTGATGATACGCCTCTTAACGATAGTGAACGTCGACAGTCAGTTGCTTTGATGCGGGTAAATCACGCTGGTGAAGTGTCTGCCCAAGCGCTGTATCAAGGGCAGGCATTAACTGCGAAATTAACCAATGTACGAGAAGCGATGCAGCAAGCTGCCGCTGAAGAAAATGATCATTTGCTGTGGTGTGAACAACGTATTCATGAACTTGATGGCCGTACCAGCTTGCTCAACCCCCTCTGGTATGTCGGTTCGTTTATGATTGGTGCTGTGGCTGGGAGAATCGGTGATAAATGGAGTTTGGGGTTTGTTGCTGAAACCGAAAAACAGGTAATTGAACATTTGGATGAACATCTGGATAAGATGAGTGAGGACGATCTGCGTAGTCGGTCAATTCTGGCGCAAATGCGTGAAGATGAGCGCCATCATCAGGATACTGCTTTAGCTGCTGGCGGTGCCGAACTGCCCTGGTTGGTTCGTAAAATCATGCAGCCCATGTCCAAAGTGATGACCCATAGCAGTTACTGGCTGTAAACCGGCTTAATATATTGTCGTAAACTTTACCGAAATGTTGAATTTTCCGGGATGTTCATCTAATGGCTGAACTCGGACCACTTCAGCTTCTGCGACAAAGTCAGCAAGCTCAGGGTTATGACTTTTTATACTGATTTGCAGTATTTCGCCCTCAATTACTGTTTCATCCGAAATCAAACTTAACCCACTCGCACTTAAATCCAGCCCTTCAGCGTGAAAAAATTCAGCTTGATCCTGACGTTTAATGTTGACCGGACCATTGACACGCATTCGGAAAAAATCGCGCTTCTCTTCATAATCCTGACCTGTCATAAGCTTGATTCCTTTTAATATGCAGTTGCCTATCAGATGTGCCTAGCCTAAGCTAAGTTCTGTTCATTCGTCCAGAGATATCCATGCCTGTTACTCAACTTGCTGCGTCACAACTTTACCATGCCTGTAATCCGGCTGATCTTCCCTTCAAAACTACGGCTACTGTCGAGCCTTTAACAGGGTTGATTGGTCAGGAGAGAGCTC
>NZ_DCSO01000110.1:0-2509 GCF_002325665.1 Methylophaga sp. UBA1464 | reverse complement strand
GCAGCGAATATTCAGGCTGATGGTTACAACCTTTACGTAATGGGTGAGGCGGGTATGGGGAAAAAGTCACTTGTCAGTGAATTTCTCACCAAACATAGCGCCAGCCGGCCAGATGCAAAAGACTGGGCCTATTTGCATAATTTCGATCTGCCCCAGCAACCCAAAGCTTTGTCATTACCTGCCGGAGAAGGTGCGCAACTTAAGCTGGATATTGAGCGTGTCATTAAAGAGCTGCAGCAACAATTACCGTATGCCTTTGATGATGAATATTATCGGGGACGGCTTCGTGCCATTGAGGAGGCCAGTCGTCAGCATCGGGTGCGTTTATTCGGAGCTTTGCAGATTGAAGCGGATAAACATGGTGTCGTGTTACTGAGAATGGAAGATGGTGCATATGCCTTTGCTGCACAACATGAAGGTGAACCTTTATCGGGAGAAGATTTTGAAGATCTTCCCTATGCCAAAAAAATGGAAACCGAAGAAGCCATTGCTAAATTGCAGGTGGCGATGCAGGAAACGTTGAGCGAAATTCATGAATGGGAACATGACACAGCAAATAAAATTACTTCGCTCAATGATCAGGTGGCCTTGGAAGTGGTTACCCGGCAAATAGATTTTTTACGCCACGCATATCCGAAATCCCAGCTATTACAGAATTATTTTGATGATATGCAGTTTGATATCCAACGCAATATCGAGATGTTTCTGAAAAATGAAGAGCGTCAGGAAGAGGTTCATGTTGATAATTGCCTGAAACGTTATCAGATTAATCTGATTGTGGATAATGCCGAACTGCATGGCGCACCGGTGGTGTATCTGAATCAACCAAATCATCAGAGTCTGTTGGGGTGTGTTGAGAACATGGCGATGATGGGGGCTTTGGTTACCGACTTTACTTTGATCAAAGCTGGCGCGTTACATCGGGCCAATGGTGGTTTTCTGATTGTGGATGCCGAAAAGCTGTTAGAACAGCCTTTTGCCTGGGAAGGCTTGAAAGCCGCTTTAAAAGCGGCTGAGATCCCGCTGGAAAATCTGGAGCGTACCTACAGTTTAGTGGCAACGGTGTCACTTGAACCTGAACCGATCCCGTTATCAGCAAAAGTTATATTGTTGGGAAATCGTGATCTGTATTATCAGCTTTATGAATGGGATCCTGAATTTGCAGGGTTATTTAAAGTGCTGGCTGATTTGGAAGATGAATTGCCGCGTACAGCAGAAACGCATATGCAAATGGCTAAATTGATTGCCTCAACCGCAATGAATGAACATTTGCCGGCCTTACAGCAAGGGGCAGTTGCATTGATGATCGAATATGCGGCCAGATCCATCAACGATGGCCAGCAGTTGTCATTGCATATTGGGGATATGACCGATCTGTTACGTGAATCGGCTTATTGGGCAAGAAAATACCAACAAGCGGAAATCACCGCTGATGCCGTCGATCATGCCTTGCAGCAACGTCTCAGAAGGGTTGATAGGGTGCGCTCTGTGGTTTATCAGCAAATCCAGCGGCAAATCATTCAGCTGGATGTGCGTGGCAAACGTGTCGGTCAGGTGAATGGTTTATCCGTTTTAAGTATCGGTGGCTTTCACTTTGGTGAACCCACCCGAATTACCGCCAGTTGCCGCTATGGCGATGATGCCATAATCGATATCGAACGTGAGGTAGAATTGGGTGGCAACCTGCATGCAAAAGGTGTAATGATTCTGGCGGCTTATCTGGGGTCATTTTACGCAGCGGACAAGCCACTATCCATGGCGGCCAGTATTGTGTTCGAACAGAACTATGGTGAGATTGACGGAGACAGCGCGACAGTCGCTGAATTATGTGCCTTATTATCGTCCATTGCTAAAATTCCGTTGAAACAATCCATGGCAATTACCGGTTCAATGAATCAGTTTGGTCATGTTCAGGCAATCGGCGGAGTCAATGAAAAAATTGAAGGGTTTTATGATGTCTGCAATCTGGTGGGATTAACGGGGTCACAGGGAGTGATTATTCCGCGCAGTAACATGCAGCACTTGATGTTAAAGCCTGAGGTGAGACAGTCTGTCGAGAATGGGTTATTTCATATTTATGCCGTTGATGATATTGCTGATGCAATCAATGTGTTAACTGATCACGAAGTTGGCGTGGCAGATGAGCAGGGAAATTACCCTGAAAATAGTTTTAATGCGGCTGTAGCAGCAAGATTGGCTAATTGGGCTGAGTTGCATAAACATGATAAAGAGTCTAGTCACGAAGCCAGTGATTAGGCTTTAGTCCGGGATATGTCTGCCGTTAACCAGATCAAGCAAACACGCTTATTGAAAGGTATGCAATTATGAAAAATCAATTTTTTATTAAACTGCACAGTCTGGTATTTATATTGATAGCTTTTCCGGTGCAGGCCCTAACACCGGTGCCAGTTCCAACAGAGCCCATTTATTACGAGCCACCCGTAGTTGAAATTACGGACGAAATTCGTAAGCATAGCTGTGTTGAAATTGATGGTGCGATTAATCAGCT
>NZ_DCSO01000108.1:0-4108 GCF_002325665.1 Methylophaga sp. UBA1464 | reverse complement strand
AGGTAGGATGTTGGTTAAAAGCAATATTAACCGCATCATCCAAAGTGGCTGGTGCTTTGTCACAGCAGTCATCACCCGGATTGGTAATATTTTCGGGCATCACGCCAACAACTCGCTGAAAGTTGGTTCTGGCATCTTCGATATTACCAAGCTGTGATTCGAGATTGGACTTTGACAGAGCCAATCGTGCCTGAGCCTGATCAACATCTGCCCGACGGCCTACACCACTCTCGGAACGCTGTTGAATTTGTGAAAAAATCGTTTCATGTGATTGCAGATTGGTTTGCGTCAGTTCCAATAGATCCTGCCGACGCAATACATCCAGATAGGCCCCAATCGCCTGCAAACTGGTTCGTTCGGAAATATCGGTTACCGCAAAACCCGCTGAATCAGCAGAAGCGGTAGTACGGTCAACTTCGCTTTTGGTATAAAACCCATCGTACAACATTTGCTTAGCTGTAATGCCAGCCTCACCACGAGTCAGTGTTTCGCTTCCCGGGCGTGTAGCAGGATTTTTGGTATATTCACGCCCATACCCCAAATTCAGGTCAACTTGCGGAGCGTAACCGGCACGGGCTTGATCAATCGTTTTATCAACACTCAGTCGTCGATTGGCTTCGGCCAGAATTTCCGGATTACTCTGTATCGTCTGCTCAACTGCCTGAACCAAAGTCTGTGCCATAAGTGGCGCGTGAAATACCGTCAAGCCGGTAAAGAAGGAAGTACAAAGCGCCAGTAATTTAAAGTTTTTGTTCATTTATCCAACACTCCATCAGCGAACGTCGATTTCAACACGTCGATTCCTTGCCTCAGCAACTTCATCGGCTGTTTCAATGAACAACTCTGATTCGCCCATGCCTTTAGTGGTAATAATATTTTCGGGTATACCCCGACGGATAAGCTCTTGCTGAACTCGTTGCGCGCGACGTTCTGACAAACCTATATTGTATTTTTCAGCGCCCATAGTATCAGTATGTCCGATTACAATCGCCTCAGCAATTTGGCGGGATTTTATTTCATCAAACACTTTTTGAGCAGCTCTTTCTGATTCCGGGGTAAACGTGCTCGTATCAAAAATAAAATATAAACGAGCTCGATATGGTTCTGCGGGTAAGGCCGCCATCGCTGGCGCCATAACAGGATCTGGTTCAACCGGTTTGGCGCAGAAAGGTGATTCTCCCTCTGCCAGCTCCAGTGGCGCTTCAATCTGCTGTCGAATTTCAGAGGTGGGCGTTTCAGGCCCAAATGTATTGACCGCACTACTGTATACGCTACACCCTGAAATCATTGCGTAAATGAACAGTAAACATAAGGTTCGAAATATATTTGTCAGCATCATGGCGCTTCTTTAATGAGTTGATTAACTTTTACGGATAATGTTGAACATGAAGCCGCCAGCATCGTGGTTGGAGTATGCACTTTAATGGCATCAAGGTTTTTTGCCGTTAATTTCCCTCCCACTAATGCGAGTGTTCCATTTTCTACAGATAAATCTGCCAGTCCCCTTTGGGTGACGTTATCAAACTGATAAACATCAATTGAGAACAGGGTATTTGGACCTGCACCCAGGCGGGTATCGTCGCTAAACAAAATCCCCACACTACTATCGCTGTCCGTTTGCAGTTTGTCAGCAATGTGGATTTCATCGCCCAAAACAACCTTAACCGGTTCACCCGCTCGGATCAGTTGTACGTTTCCCACTAATGTCTTTACGACTCCTACACTTTGCGCGTGCAATGCCGACGAAAATAGCAGTGAGCATGATAATAGAGTTAACGCTATTTTTTTTGACAACATCATTCTTTAACCATCCATTGGTCAAACCAGTTTGAGTTTTCAGCTAAAGCTTATGGCGAAACAAATCCCATTAATTTTATTGCTCAGCCTTGTATGAGGCCTATGGCTCGAAAGGCTATCGCCAACACTATGTGAACTCTGTCACATTTTTTAAGATTTGAACACATTCTAACAACAAAAATTAGCTTTGGATTTACTTGTTAATTTTGCGGCATCTTCTTATCTAGCAAAAAATAACTCTTTTGATTTGACTGCAACCAAATTGATCGGCATTAATAGACGCAGGGTGAAGAAAATACAATAAACAAATGTAGCTATAACGTTGGGAATGACTGAAAGCGATGTCCCACCGCTCGATCTATACATTAAAGATTGAACTTTGCTTCAGTCTTTTTTCAACTCCATTTCAATTGAATTAAGGAAATATGTATGAAAATTACAGCAGCATTTTTATCGTTATTTTTTATCTTCGGCTTATCGGCCTGCAACACCATCGAAGGTGCAGGTAAAGATGTAGAGGCAGCAGGCAGTGCAGTAGAAGAATCAGCAAGAGAAAATAAAAACTACTAGGTTTTGTATAATGATAAAGCCCGGCTGACACTTAAAGTTAGCCGGGCTTTTTTTATGATTGCTGATTAATGCTTCAGAATAACGTACAGGGCGTGAATAATGCCTGGAATGAACCCCAGCAGTGTGAGCAAGATACTTAACCAGAAATGCCCTTTAAAGCCAACTTCCAGAAATACCCCTAAAGGCGGAAGTAAAATAGCAAACAGAATTTTGATTGGATCGGTCGCGGTAAAAGCCATTGTGTTTCCTTTGATTTGCTTTGTTGATTACTCCATTGGGTTTAATTATAGACACACTTCAGTAATCCACCTTAACCTGTGTTTAATCAAAGCATAAATGACTTCCCACCTGGCTGTTGCTTAACCTATCATGATCAGATTTGTATCTGACAAATAAATGAAGGATTACCCCGTGGATAAACCTGAAGAAACACAAAAGCCTTCACTAGATGATGAAACTCTGGCACTGGCGCAACAGCTGTTTGACCTCGCCCGCCAGGGTAATGTCGAAGCATTAAGAAAACCGCTGGAACTGGGCTTGGCTCCCAATATTCGTGACAGAAATGGCAACAGCCTGTTAATGCTGGCCGCCTATAATGGGCATGAAACGATGACCCGACTTTTACTACAACACGGTGCCGATCCGGAACTGGCTAATTTACGCCACCAATCACCGCTGGCAGGTGTCGCTTTTAAAGGATATGTAAATATTGCTCGAATACTGATAGAACATGGTGCTGATGTTAATGCCACCACCCCAGATGGAAAAACATCTCTGATGTTTGCAGCTATGTTCAATCAAACAGCAATGATGGAATTATTACTCTCTCATGGTGCTAATGCTGATTTTCAGGCGGCCGATGGCATGACGGCCATGAGTCTGGCTCAATCAATGAATGCTCAGGACAGTATTCAGCTATTGTCCAATCGTTAGTCATTGTCCATAAGCATAACTTTTTCTTATACGCTTCATAAAAATATCTAACTTCTTTTTATCAAAAAAATATGCCTAAACTGCCTATGGTTTTATTCAGACAAGGTCGATGCTGACTTAAATTCAGTTTCAGCTCCAGTCCTCTTTAAGAAACCATCAGATTTGCAAAGATAAAAAGGTAGGCTTATGGCGTTAATATCAATGCGACAACTGTTGGATTATGCTGCTGAACAACAGTTTGCGATTCCAGCTTTTAATGTCAGTAATATGGAACAGGTCCAGGCTATTATGCAGGCAGCCGACGCCGTCGACAGTCCTGTCATTCTGCAGGGATCGGCTGGTTCACGTTCTTATGCCGGCGAACCCTTTCTGCGTCATCTGATTCTGGCTGCGATAGAACAATATCCACATTTGCCTGTGGTGATGCATCAGGATCATGGATCCGAGCCTGCAGTCTGTGCACGCTCTATCCAATCCGGCTTTAGCTCAGTGATGATGGATGGCTCTTTGATGAGCGATATGAAAACACCTTCGTCTTTTGACTATAACGTCGATGTTACCCGAAGAGTGGTTGAAATGGCGCATGCCTGTGGTGTTTCTGTGGAAGGCGAACTTGGCTGTCTGGGTTCCCTGGAAACCGGAATGATGGGTGAAGAAGATGGCCATGGTTCTGATGACAAACTGGATCACAGTCAGTTATTGACTGATCCGGATGAAGCTGTTGAATTCATCAGACAAACGCATGTCGATGCGCTGGCTGTTGCCATCGGTACCAGCCATGGTGCCTATAAATTCAGCAAGCCACCAA
>NZ_DCSO01000061.1:9799-11721 GCF_002325665.1 Methylophaga sp. UBA1464 | reverse complement strand
CTGGGTATCGAGACCATGGGCGGTGTAATGACTAAACTGGTTGAGAAAAACACCACCATCCCAACAAAAGCGAATCAGGTGTTTTCAACAGCAGATGACAACCAACCTGCGGTGACTATTCACGTGCTGCAAGGTGAACGTGAAATTGCTTCAGCGAACAAGTCACTAGGCCGTTTTGATCTAGCGGATATTCCGCCAGCTCCACGTGGTACACCGCAAATCGAAGTCACTTTTGACATTGACGCCAACGGTATTCTGAACGTGTCTGCGAAAGACAAAGCGACTGGTAAAGAGCAGTCTATTGTCATTAAAGCTTCCAGCGGTCTGTCCGATGAAGAAGTTGAACAAATGGTTAAAGATGCTGAGGCTCATGCTGATGAAGACCGTAAGTTCCATGAACTGGTCACAGTACGCAACCAGGCGGATGGCTTGATTCATGCCACCAATAAATCACTCACTGATCTGGGTGATAAAGTGGAAGCGGATGAAAAAGCCAAGATTGAAGCGGCCATTGAGGAGTTACAACAGGCTCTGAAAGGTGAGGATAAAGCGGATATCGAAGCCAAAACCGCTGCATTATCAGAAGCTGCAGGTAAGCTGGCTGAACGTGCCTATGCTGAAAATGCAGAAGCAGGTGAAGGTGCTGCAACAGATGACGCAGCAGCACAAAGCGATGATGTGGTAGATGCCGAATTTGAAGAAGTCGATGACGACAAGAAAAATTCATAATCTTTCACACAATTAACTAAAAACAGGCGTAGGCATTGAGCTTGCGCCTGTCTTGTTTAAGAGATACAAGAAAAACAAAACATGGCCAAACAAGACTATTACGACCTACTTGGTGTATCACGCACTGCGACTGAAGCCGAAATCAAAAAAGCCTATCGTCGTATGGCGATGAAATATCATCCTGATCGTAATCCGGATGATGCAACCGCTGAAGCCAGGTTTAAAGAGGCTAAAGAAGCCTATGAAGTACTCTCTGATTCTCAAAAACGTGCGGCCTATGATCAATTTGGCCATGCCGGAGTGGATAACAGTGGTGGCGGTGGTGGTTTCAGAAGTTCTGGCGGTTTCAGCGATATTTTCGGCGATGTATTTAATGACATTTTTGGCGGAGGTGGGGCTGGCGGTCAAAGCTTTCGTGGTGCTGATTTAAGATACCGTCTTGATTTGACACTCGAAGAGGCGGTTGCCGGAACCACGGCTAAAATCCGTATTCCAGTCAACGTAGAATGTAAAACCTGTGATGGAACGGGCGCCAAACCCGGTACCCAGCCAGTCACCTGTACCACCTGCGGTGGCCATGGTCAGGTACGCATTCAACAAGGCTTCTTTACTGTTCAGCAAGCCTGCCCGCACTGTCATGGTACCGGCAAGATGATTCAGGATCCTTGTCATGACTGCCATGGTCAAGGCGTTGTACAAGAACATAAAACGCTTTCCGTTAAAGTGCCTGCCGGTGTGAACACAGGTGATCGTATTCGTCTTGCCGGTGAGGGTGAGGCTGGATCGCGTGGCGCACCTGCCGGTGATTTATATGTTGAAGTAGCCGTTAAGCGCCATGATGTGTTTACCCGGGATGGCAATAATTTATTTTCCGATGTACCGATCAGCTTTACCACAGCCTGTTTAGGTGGTGAATTGGAAGTGCCCACCTTGCAAGGTAAGGCGATATTAAAAGTACCGGAGGGCACACAAACCGGACAGCAATTCAAAATGCGCGGTAAAGGCGTTAAATCAGTCCGCACGGGTGAAGTAGGCGATTTAATGTGCCGCGTAATTATTGAAACACCGGTGAAACTATCGAAAAAACAGAAAGAGTTATTGCAGGAATTTGCCGAGACGATGGAAGGCTCTGGTGCTACTCATAGCCCAAAACACGAATCATGGCTGGATGCGGTAAAACGTTTTTTTGAATA
>NZ_DCSO01000061.1:7829-9773 GCF_002325665.1 Methylophaga sp. UBA1464 | reverse complement strand
CGATGGAAGGTTCCGGGGCAACCCACAGTCCAAAACATGACTCGTGGCTTGACGCCGTAAAACGTTTTTTTGAATAAGATATTTGCCAATAGGAAGCTGACTGGGCTATTTTTGCCAGCCAGCTTTTTTATTTTCTAAAAAACCGCCATTAAGGATATTCGTCATGGCCATTAACATTGCTATCAACGGCGCCGCTGGCCGTATGGGCCGTTGCCTGATTCAAGCCGTCGCGGAAACCGAAGGGTTACAACTATCCGCTACTATTGATCGGCCAGAGTCTTCACTGATTGGTGTGGATGCCGGCGAATTAGCCGGTGTAGGAAAACTGGGCGTTCTGTTGTCAGCTGATCTGGAACTGGCGACTCAGCAATCCGATGTGATTATTGACTTCACTATCCCTGAGGCCACCATGGCATTGTTGCCATTATGTGCCAAAAATCAATGTCGTCCGGTCATTGGTACAACGGGGTTTGATGACACTCAGAAACAGATTATTCAACACACCGCCGATCAGATTGCCAGCTTGTTAGCTCCGAATATGAGTGTTGGCGTCAACCTTTCCCTCAAATTGCTCGATATGGCCGCCCGCGTTTTAGGCGATAGCGTCGATATCGAGATCATTGAGGCGCATCACCGTCATAAAGTAGATGCACCTTCCGGCACCGCTTTACGAATGGGTGAAGTTGTCGCTGAAGCTTTGGGCCGCGATCTGAAAGAATGTGCTATTTATGGTCGTGAAGGCCGTACCGGTCAGCGCGATCGCAATACCATTGGTTTTGCGACAGTCCGCGCCGGAGATATCGTCGGCGATCACACAGTATTATTTGCTGCCGAAGGCGAGCGGGTGGAAATTACCCATAAAGCCTCAAGCCGCATGACATTTGCCTATGGGGCGATGCGTGCCTCAAAGTGGCTGATGCAGCAGCAAACGGGGTTGTTTGATATGCAGGATGTATTGGACCTGCGTAATTAAATAACTAGTAGCGCGCGGCCTGTTCGCGCGCTGATTTTGCACCCGCTCTATCACCCGACTTAGTACGGATTTCGGCTAGCAATAACCAAAAACGTTTCTGTTGGGCATTATCTCCCTGCGCATAAGACACCCCTTTTAAAGCCACCTGTTCCGCTAAGCGATAATCTTCGAGTTCATAATGTGTCTGGGCTAATTGGTAATAAACCTTGGGATCCCGCGGTGAAATTCGTTGTGCACGTTGCAAACGGGATTGAGCTGCAGACATATTACCCTGCTGTTGATATTTTTCAGCATCACTTAGTAAAGCCAGAACTGCCGGGTTACTGGGGGCTGGTGCCGGTTTGGTTGCTGGCAGCAGCTCCTCTGCTGATGTCGATTCACCCGGGGGCATGGGTATGCCCTGAGGAGTAGCTGGTTGGGTAGGGTCAGCCTTTGTTTGTGCTGAGTCCGGTGTCTGCGGGCGAGATGGCACGTCCCGGCTGTCAACCGGTGGTTTTTGTGTGACCGGAGCCGTAGTACAAGCCGATAAAAACAGGACCAGCCAGGTCATGATAAAAAAAGATTTTGATATGGTGTGTCGCATTGGAAAACCTATCTGAAAATATCTTTGACCCAGTCGATTGACCGCTTGATTGGGTTTTCAATAAAAGTTTCTTCTGGCATGGCGCAGGCTGCAGTTTCAGTCGGTTGCGTGCCGGATATAAACGGTATCTGTGTCGCATTCTCGCATAATCCATCAGCGAGTTTTCCGCTTAACGGATCAATCCAGAGCATTTCAATGCCCTCAGGCATTGCCGGTTCATAGGATTGTAACGGTTCTTGAGCAATAAACCTTGTCCACGCGCGCAAGGCACCATTAGAGCCGGTAATTGGCATTGGGCTGTTATCATCCAGTCCCAGCCAGACTACCGCCAGGCGGTTGCCAGTAAAGCCGGCAAACCAGCTGTCGCGTTGTTGATCCGAGGTGCCGG
>NZ_DCSO01000061.1:0-7784 GCF_002325665.1 Methylophaga sp. UBA1464 | reverse complement strand
CTCCCTGCAGTATTGATATTCATTGGCAATTGTTGATAGATACTGCGTGCTGTGCCATTGCGGGTTACCTGTTGCAGATTATACTGCAGCAAAAACATGGGTTTTTCATCAATGCTTTGTTGCAACTGAAAAGGATAGCTCGAAAGTGGTTCTCCAACACTGTCTGTTACGGTGCGAATGGTACGTGGCGGAATTTGAAATCCTGTTGCTGCAATAGTCTGATACATGGCGGCCACCTCCAATGTCGACAAACTCTGAGCACCCAGTAGCAAGGAAGGGTAGGCGTCCAGCTTGCGTTCCACGCCGAGTCTTTTTAATGTCTCAATGACGTTATCAACACCTAACTCCATCCCCAACTGTGCAGTTGATAAATTATAAGAATTTGTCAAAGCAGTATGCAGCGGTATCTGGCCGTAGGTTTTTCCATCAAAATTTTTCGGTGTCCAGGTTTGCTGGTTAGGTAAAGTGAGGCTGAAAGATGAATCATCCAATTCACTTATCAAGGTATATCCCTGTTCAAATGCTGTCAGATAAATCGCGGGTTTAACTAAAGAGCCAATAGGCCGCATCGCATCCAAAGCACGGTTAAAACCCTGATAGCGGGTATTGCGATCGCCAATCAACGCCAGTACTTCTCCGGTTTGCGGATCTGTTACCACCATACTGCCCTGGAGTTTTGCCAGGCTTTCACCATAGGTTTTGCCTAAATCTTCAATGGTACTGACAAGCGAAGCTTCAGCTTTGTGCTGACTGATTGGATCGAGGCTGGTAAAAATCTGTAATCCTTCCGAACCGAGATCCTCATCTTTGTATTCGCGTCGTAACTGACGTTTCACTAAATCAATATAAGCCGGATAGGCTTCTTTCATCGAACGACCTGATGGCACCACATCGAGATCAGCGGTGGAAGCCAGCATATATTCTTCATCGGTAATAGAGCCTTGCTGGTGTAAAACACTGAGTACCAGATTTCGCCGGGTTTTGGCACGTTCTGGATTGCGGCGAGGATCATAATAGGAAGGGCCCTTCACCAGGCCGGCCAGTAATGCCAATTGATGTAATTTGAGATCCTGTATTGGCTGAGCAAAATAATGTGCTGCTCCCAGACCAAAACCGTGGATCGCACGATTACCGGACTGTCCCAGATAGACTTCGTTTAAGTAGGCTTCAAGAATTTCTTCTTTGCTGTAATGCCATTCCAGAATCATTGCCATTGGCACCTCCAGCATTTTGCGTAGCAATGTGCGGTCGGCAGTCAGGTAAAAATTCTTGATTAATTGCTGAGTTAAGGTACTTCCACCCTGCACAAATGCTCCAGCGCGAATATTGGCTAAAGTAGCGCGGGCAATGCCTTTGGGTGAGATGCCAAAATGATCGTAAAAGTCTCGATCTTCAATCGCTATCAACGCATCAATAAAGGCTTGCGGTGCATCTTCAAGTTGAATTAAATCGCGATCTTCATTATTCAGTGGATAAATGCCCCCAATTAAGGCAGGTTCCAGCCGGATTAATGTCAGCGATTGCTGATCAGCTGAACGAATCTGACTTAGGGAGTCACCACTGAAATCTAAAATAAGTTGTCTGGCAGGTTCATGCTCATCAGGAAAATGAAAGCCGCGGGTGGAAATCGTTGCCTGTGAAAAAGAAAAAGCAGCCTGTCCCGGCCCTTTGACCTTATCAACAAACTGATAGCCCAAAGCTTTTAACTCAATTTTCAGATCGTCAATGGATAACGGGGCGCCAACATAGAGCTCCAGCGGTCTGGCAAAAACTTTAGCCGGTAATTCCCAGCGCTTCCCTTCAAACTGGCTGCGGATTTGAGTATCCAGATAAAATGTTGCCAGCCCTAGGAGCGCCAGGAAAATAAGCAACAGCTTGAAAAGTGTTCCTTTGGAAATAAAAGCTCGACGGTTTTTGTTCAATCGAGGATTTGTTCGTTGCCGGCGAGAGGGGATGTTTTTTTTACGTACCATAGCCTGAAAAGTAAGTGTGGTGGTGGTAAAAGATCAATAAGGCCTTTTGGGCCTGACAATCCTGAAAGTTTTTGGGCTGGAGATTAACGTTATCGGTTAGCTGCTTATATTAGCAAAGTCTTTCTATTCTAACTGGAGCAATCGTTATTATCCTGTTATAAAGCTGAAGGTTGCCGTCAAGTCAGCTTGCTACAAACTTCGGCAAAATTAATTTAAACAGACAAGGAGGTCTAACGTGTCAGAGTTGCGCTATGACGTTGTTCTGAGTGGACAATTATTAGATGGATTCCATATCAAGGAAGTGAGCGAAAATCTAGCGAGTTTGCTAGCCATGACAGAAAACGCTGTTATTGAATTGTTTCAGCAAAAACATACCATGGTGATGCAGGGGGTGGATTACAAGCAGGCTCAGTTGCAACAGGAAAAATTACAGAATGCCGGGGCAGATTCGTATTTAATGCGGCATATGAAAAAGGAGCCTCGTTTAGCGACTACTCATCAGCCTTATTTATACGGGAATTCTGCAAGTGAGCAGAAGTCGGTGTTGGAACCTGAAATAAAGCCACGGGGAAGGGCATTTTTTTTCAGTGGACAAGGTGCTGAATATTTTCGGATTTGGATAGTCAACGTTGTTCTCACAATTTTGACTTTGGGCATTTATTCAGCCTGGGCTAAGGTTCGCAATAAACAGTATTTCTATGCTAATACGCAACTGGATGAAGCAAGTTTTAATTATCGAGCCGTTCCGCTGCAGATTCTTAAGGGGCGCTTGATCGCCTTTGCTTTTTTTGTTGTCTATATAGCCGTAACGTCACTTTTCCCTGCTACCGGGGTAATATTTGCTCTGTTGTTTGTCATTGTGTTTCCTTGGCTGGTTGTCAAGTCACTGACATTCAATGCTTTTTATAGTGAATATCGAAACGTGCGGTTCGGATTTGATGGTAAATATGGTGAGGCCTTTACCGTTTATATTATTTGGCCTGTTCTTGGTTTATTAAGTCTCTCTTTGCTGATGCCTTTTGCCGTATATAAACAGCAGTGTTTTATGGTGAGAAATATGCGTTATGGTGATACCGCATTTGAGTTTGAGCCTATGGTCAGTGCCTATTATAAAATCGCTCTGGCGATGATTGGCATTGTGGTCATAACATTGATTGGTGTGTTTCTGCTGGCAAGTTTATTAAACCGTGAAGCCTTAGGAGTGCTAACGATAGTGCTATCCATGATGATGTATCTCACATTGTTAGTGTTTTTCACTGTTAAAACAACGAACTTGTTGTTTAATCATGCAAAACTCGCTCAACATGGATTTTCTGCAAACTACACAACACCATCATATCTGTGGTTAGTATTAAGCAACACATTTGCGATTGTGCTCACTTTAGGCTTGTTTATACCATGGGCAAAAGTTCGAGTGGCGGCGTATAAGGCAGTACATACTAAAATGCTGGTGCAGGGTGATTTGAATCAGTTTTCCAGTACTGTCAGTCAACGTGTGGGGCCATTGGGTGAGGGTGTCAGCGATGTATTTGATATGGATGTCGGTTTTTAACAATGCAACCACTTTGGCAACGTGTGCGGATCGATGGTCTCTGGTATGAAGAAGGTGTTTCCAGACAGCGGACTGCCTTTTTACGACATATTTCCGAGCAGGATATCGAAGTTGTAGACAGTTCGGATGGCGCTCAGCTGGTTTGCTGTTCACTGGATGATCTGAAAATTTCTTCACGGTTGGGTAACACCAGTCGCCAGTTGTATTTTCAGCAAGGCCAGAAATTTGAAAGTCTGGATAATGAGACCATTGATCAACTGCTTATCGCCAAAGGGCATGGCTTTTCCCGATTCATTTACCTGCTTGAAAGTCGTTGGCAACTGGTTTTTATTGCACTGATACTATTTGTCGGGTTCGGCTATGGAATGGTGCAGTATGGTGTGCCTGCTGTGGCAAATAAAATGGCTTTTTGGTTGCCCTCAAGTGTTGCTGATCAAGCGGCCAGTCACACACTCCGTTTGCTCGATGAAACCGTGTTATCACCCTCAAAACTGCCACGATCACAGCAGGATCAGCTTTTAACGAAGTTTAAGGTGTACAGCCAACAAGTGGATTTGCCGATAACTATCCAGTTTCGACATGGCGGTAATTTAGGTGCAAATGCGTTTGCCTTGCCGGATGGCACAATAGTATTCACGGATGAGCTGGTGAAACTGGCAGAGCGGCCTGAAGAGTTGATTGCGGTACTGCTGCACGAGATTGGCCATGTGGCCCATCGGCACGGAGCCCAGTCGGTAATGCAGAATTCATTGCTGGTGGTGATGGCAATGGCTTTTGTCGGGGACACATCAGGAATTGCCGAACTCTTTATGGGGATGCCTATTGTGATGATGCAGAGTGCCTATTCAAGAGATTTTGAGCGCGAAGCGGATCGTTTTGCTTTGCGATATATGCACTTCAATCAGATAGCAGGCTCTCATTTGGCTGATCTATTGGATCGTATTGAACTCAATATCAGATGTCGTGCCTATTTTTCCTTACAAGTTGAAGATAACTCGCAATCATCCCTGTGTGACACTCCAGGTGGTTTACAACAGGCTCAACAGAAAGGCTGGCTTATCAGCCAAGCAACTGAGGGAGCGGGTTGGCAAAGTTATCTTGATTCTCACCCTGATAATGCTGAGCGCAGAGCAATGTTGGTGAATGAAGTCGCTGAATAAGTTCTGCTGACTAAAACAAGTCCTGCGACTATATCGGTTTTGTCTCAATATACAAAAACCTAGCGAACATATTCTGGCGAATTGGCTTATTTCGCATTATCTAAATTGTCTGGTAATATGCTGAACTCCAAATTGGTTTCGTGTGGTTAAAGATCACCGAAATTGCCTAAAAACAGGAACTAAAGTGAGATCTTAATGGCTTTAGAGACACCCGTCTGTGACTTTGGCCAAGCGGCCATAGACTTTGCCCTGCCGGGCACAGATAACAAAATCTGGACACCGGAAGACTGTCGTGGTGAGAATGGCTTGTTAATCATGTTCATCTGTAATCATTGTCCTTATGTCAAAGCCATAATGGATAGACTGATCCGTGATACCAACGAACTCAAACAGCTGGGCATCAATTCTGTGGCAATTTCTGCCAATGATGTCGCTGATTACCCGGAAGACTCTTTTGACAACATGAAAACTGTTGCTGAACAAAACGGGTTTTCTTTCCCTTATCTGTATGACGAAAGCCAAGAGGTTGCTCAAGCCTATGGTGCGGTGTGCACGCCGGATTTTTTTGGTTACAACAAAGATCTGACATTGCAGTATCGTGGTCGCCTTGATGCCAGCCGCAAAGAAGCCGCTCCAGCGGACGTACGCCGTGATTTATTTGAAGCGATGAAACAAGTTGCTCAAACAGGTCATGGTCCAGAACAACAGATACCCAGTATGGGCTGTTCCATTAAATGGCGAGCAGCTTAATTTTTTTTAATAGGAGAACGTAGATAATGGCTACACGTAGACATTTAGCAAATGCAATCCGTGCGTTAAGTATGGATGCAGTGCAAAAAGCGAATTCCGGCCATCCAGGTGCCCCAATGGGTATGGCAGATATCGCTGAAGTATTGTGGAATGACCACATGAAACACAACCCGAACAACCCGAAATGGGCTGATCGTGATCGTTTCATTTTGTCTAACGGTCACGGCTCTATGCTCATTTATTCATTGCTGCATTTGAGCGGCTATGATTTGCCGATGGATTCCCTGAAAACATTCCGTCAACTGCATTCACAATGTGCGGGGCACCCTGAATACGGTTATGCGCCAGGCATAGAAACGACAACTGGTCCATTAGGCCAAGGTATTACCAACGGTGTTGGTTTTGCGATGGCTGAGAAGTTAATGGCTGATCAGTTCAACAAACCTGGTCATGACATTGTTAATCACCACACCTATGTATTCATGGGCGATGGCTGTTTAATGGAAGGTGTTTCTCATGAAGCATGTGCTTTAGCTGGTACCTGGGGCCTCGGCAACCTGATCGCTTTCTGGGATGACAACAATATCTCTATCGACGGTCATATCGATGGCTGGTACACCGATGATACCGTCAAGCGTTTTGAAGCATACGGATGGCACGTTCAATCAGTAGACGGACATGATTCTGATGCTATCAATGCCGCTATTGAAGCAGCAAAAAAAGTCACTGACAAACCATCTTTAATTTGCTGTAAAACTATCATCGGTTTCGGTTCACCAAACAAATCTGCCAGCCATGACTGCCACGGCGCGGCATTAGGTGAAGAAGAAGTTGCATTAACTCGTAAAGAGTTAGGTTGGGACTACGAACCTTTTGTTATCCCTGATGATGTTTATGCTGGTTGGGATGCTAAAGCGAAAGGTGACGCTGTTGAAGCTGAATGGAACAAAAAATTCGACGCGTATGCTGCAGAATATCCAGAATTAGCTGCTGAATTCAAACGCCGTATGGCAGGTGATTTACCGGCTAACTGGAAAGACGTTACCGAAAAACTGTTTGCTGAAACCAATGAAAAAGCAGAGAGCGTTGCGTCACGTAAAGCATCACAAAACGTCATTGCTGCTCTGGCACCTACATTGCCTGAATATCTGGGTGGTTCTGCTGACTTGACCGGGTCTAACCTGACCAGCTGTTCAAGCTTCAAGCATGTTTCAGGTAAAGAGCCTGGTAACTACATCTCTTACGGCGTACGTGAATTCGGTATGTTCGCCATCATGAATGGTATGGCGTTGCACGGTGGTTTGTTGCCATTCGGTGGTACGTTCCATATGTTCTCTGACTATGCGAAATCAGCTCTGCGTATGTCTGCATTGATGAAACTGCGTACTATCGCTGTTCTGACGCATGACTCTATCGGTCAGGGCGAAGACGGTCCTACTCACCAACCTATCGAAAACACTGCTGGTCTGCGTTACATTCCGAATATGGATGTATGGCGCCCTGCAGATTCAGTAGAAGTTGCTGTGGCATGGGTTGCTGCTATTGAACGTCAAGATGGCCCAACCAGCCTGGTTTTAAGTCGCCAAGGTATTCCGGGTCGTAAGCATGATGCAGCTGACTTTGAAGGAATGCGCAAAGGTGCTTATATCCTGTCAGAAGCTAAAGGTGGCAAAGCGGATGTCATCCTGATTGCAACTGGTTCAGAAGTAGATCTGGCAGCAAAAGCACAGGAAGCATTGGCTGAAGATGGTATCAACGCACGTGTTGTTTCTATGCCTTCAACCAACGTCTTTGATCGTCAGGATCAGGCTTATAAAGACAGTATCCTGACACCAGGTGTCAAACGTGTTTCTGTTGAAGCCGGTGTAACTGACTTCTGGCGTAAATACGTAGGTCTGGAAGGCGGCACAGTTGGTATCGATACCTTCGGTGAATCTGCTCCAGGCGGTGTTTTGATGAAACACTTCGGCTTTACTGTCGAAAATGTGGTTAAAACTGTAAAAGATACTTTGTAAATCACAAACGTAAGTTTTAGCTGAGGTTAATGAGATGGCGAGTGAGTGAAAACTTACTCGTCATTCTTGTTTTTGATGAGTGTAAATTTTTTCTTGTCTGAGAAGTTAAGTGGGCGTTGAAATGGATAGGGCTCCAGCTATTAATTTACAACACAAACTATAAATTTCATTTATCTTCTGGATAAAAATAATTTAGTTTGGTTTATTAAAAGAATCCCATACACTTCATGTGAGATTGCAGGAAGTGAAATTTAAAACAATATGAATGTTTGACGAGTCTGTGTTAACACATCGTGGCGATACTGATTTTTAGCAGCATGGGTGTTGACTATGT
>NZ_DCSO01000093.1:33207-48725 GCF_002325665.1 Methylophaga sp. UBA1464 | reverse complement strand
AGCTTCATAAAGTTGTCCTCTATAGTTTTTATCGTTCATGACGCCAGCGTTGCTGTTCTTTCATGAGGTTGTGACTTTATTCCGATTTTGCCTGAGAATCATTAGGAACCAATCACTCTGATATCGGGATTTTTTCCCGAGCAGGGAAGTTATTCCCATTATTCCTCAGTTTCATGCCTATAGAGGACTGAAAAATTAATGACTTTTTATCACGTTATATTTGATTGCAAGCCGCACTAACTCTACAGATGAGTGAAAGCCGAGCTTTTGTTTAAGCATCGTTTGATAGTTCGCGACCGTTTTCTGACCTAAATTCAGCGTTTCTGCAATATATTCCAGAGCATGGCCTTCTGCCAGCAACCGGAAAACTTCAAACTCTCTTACCGTCAACCGCTGGATTGGATCTTCCGATCCGGAAACACTTTGCAAGGCAATTCGTTGTGCCATTTCAGAGCTCAGATAACTTTTGCCATCCATCACCTGATGAATTGCCTTGACGATGTCTTCAGAATCGCCCGATTTAGCTAAATAGGCAGCGGCACCGGCACTCATTGATTGAACTGCCAGGGTAACGTTTTCATGCATGGAAAACATTATCACTTTTGCTTTGGTATAACGCACCAGAATACGTCTAAGGGCTTCAAGGCCCCCTATGCCAGGCATGCTCATATCCATAACCAGAATATCGGGATCCAGTTCTGTATACATCTGATAGGCCTGCTCGCCACTGGTTGCTTCACCGACGATATGCATATCATCATTTCGTTCGAGCATTCTGGCTAAGCCGGATCTGACTACTTCATGATCATCCGCCAGTAAAATTCGTATTTCATTTTTCATTCAGCAACACCTTGGGTTGGAAAGCTCGCAGAAACAGTAAATCCTTTACCGGGTGCAGTAGAAATATTAAAACTACCTGACAACGCTTCTACCCTCTCTCGCATTCCAGTTAAACCATAACCTTTATTAGAACAGCTGGGATGATAACCGTTTCCGTTATCACTTACACTTATATCTATAAAGTCGTTATTACAACGCAAATGCACGCCCAGGTGAACATTTTCTGCTCCCGCATGACGACTGACATTGGTCATACATTCCTGAATAATTCGGTATATCGTCAATTGCCTGGTTTCATCAAGCTGACTAAAGTTGCCCTCTAACGAGAGTTTAGCTTGATGATGAGGATGACGGATGACCCAGTCATTAAACAACTCCCTAACAGCACCTTGCAAGCCTAAATCAGTTAACTCTGGAGGACGCAACCGCTGTAACATGGAGCGGACAATGGTGGTCATGCGGCTATGCACAGAATCAATTGCTGCCGCACTGGTTTTGGCTTCATCCAGCGATACTGAATATTTTATTGCATTTAAATCAAACTGTATTGCTGTCAAATGTTGACCAATCTCATCATGTAATTCGGCCGATAAGCGCTTTCGTTCCGACTCCTGAATGGTAATCAACTGCTGGTTAAGCACGTCAACTTTCTGTCCTGTGTCGACATAACGTTGCTCTAACAATTTGAGTTGCTTATTCACTGCTAATAATTGATTCAATCTTAACAAGGCAAAGGGCGATCTTGTCTGCATTGATTTTTTGTTAGTCTTGGCCAGCATTTCTGATATAGGCCACAAAATCAACGACGCAAATACCGCAATCAGCAAGCTGCCAATAAAAAAGATAAGAATCAGCGGCATCAGTGACTTCTGGATATATGTCCGAATATCATTCCACTCGGCACTAAAACTTGGGCTAATCACAATATCGCCTAAATGCTGCTCGGCGAAAATAATCGGGGTGGTAATAATTTCTGTATGACCCAAATAGGCTTTTAAACTGTTTTCAAACCAACTTGGCAAACCGGTGGGTTCATCACGGCTGTCAGGATGGTTTGAATCAAGTAACTCGCCATCATTGGCTATTAATTCAATGTCTACATGAAGTAATTCACGAAGATCTTTCAAGTGAAATAAAGTGTGCCATTGAGATAACGGGAGATTATGTTGCGACAGCTCTAATTCGAGTCGTGCAACCTGCGCTTCAATGGCATAATTTGCGACTTCAGTGGATACATCAAGCTCATGATCAACTCGCAGACGAATGTCATCTAGCGTACTGTTCACACCCAAACCACACATGACGATGAATACCACCAAAATGATGAGATTCACTTGAAGAATTAAATTCACAAACTTAAAGATCCTTACAAAACCGCATTGTCAAAAATAGCACAATTATAATAATGGAAGGATGCAATGCAGCTTTAAACAATTCACAGATGTGATCATTCACGCATAAAAATAGCACCATACGCGCTGCTTATCGTTCATAGCCACCAGCAATGTCGTGATAAAAGCCAGGTCGCTCCGGGATGTTAAAGGCTAAAAATATTTTCGTTCAGTGACCGTTATTTTTGTCCGTTTCCCTGCGAAGCTTAAATTGAATCAGGCTTCCAGCAATCCACTACGAATAGCCAGTCTGGCTAATTCTGCAGAGTTTGAAACATTGAGCTTTTGTTTGATGTTGGTATGGTGGGTTCCCACTGTTTTGGGGCTTAAATTCAAAATATCGGCAATTTCATTAACGGTTTTCCCTTCCGCCAATAATCGAAATACTTCAAACTCACGCTGGCTCAGCACATCCAGCGGATTCTCCGAACCGGTTAGTTTTTGCATCGCAAGTTGCTGAGCAATTTCCGGGGCGATACACGTTCTGCCCTGTGACACCATTTCAACAGCTTTTAACATAGCTTCCGGGGCGCTGCGTTTCGGGATAAATCCCAAAGCTCCGGCCTGCATTGCACGAGTGGTAAAAACGCTGTCTTCATGCACGCTTAGCACCAGGATTTTAGCCGACGGTTCACGGGCAATAATGCGTTCAATTGCCCCTACGCCACCAATACCCGGCATAGAAATATCCATCACGACAACATTGGGATGGTATTTTGCGAAATCCTGAACTGCCTGTTCCCCTGATCCTGCTTCAGCAACCACTTCAAACTTGTCGCCATCTTCCAATAAGCGACGAAAACCAGCGCGAACCAATTCATGATCATCAACCAATAAGACCGTTATTTTATTAAGATTCATGGTGTACATTTACCCCCAATGGTATGGTGATGGTCAGATTAACACCTGAGCCTAACTGACTTTGCAGATCAAAGCTTCCCCCAAGACTTTGCGCTCTTTCACGCATGCCTAGCAAGCCAAAATCGACGTCAGAATGAAAATCATTGACGACCATGCCTTTTCCATCATCGCGAATATTAATCTTTAACTGATCTGAATTTTCGGTTTTATCGCGTATGACTTTCACCATAATATTTTCTGCGTCAGCGTNNAATCCACATCAGAGTGAAAATCGTTGACGACCATGCCTTTGCCGTCATCACGGATATTAATTGTTAACTGATCTGTTGTTTCGTTTTTATCACGAATCACTTTTACCAGAATATTTTCAGCATCTGCATGACGGACGGCATTGGTTAACGCTTCCTGTACGACTCTGAAAACAGTCATATTGGTGTCTTCGTCAAAGCCGTTTAACTGGCCTTCGGTAATCAGATTAAACTGGATATCAGGCTGCCGTTGTTGCCACTTGCTGATGCTTTCCTGCAGAGTTGCCATTAACCCCAGGTCATCCAGTGGACTTGGCCGCAGGCGGGTAATCATGTTGTGCACTACATCATAGATATGACTGGCAGTATCAATGATTGCCTGTGCACTTTGATAAATCTTTTTGTCTGTCTCTTCTGATCGATTACGAATTAATACCGCATCGGTCTTGATGGCCGTCAGGCATTGACCTAACTCATCATGTAACTCGCGAGCCAGATGGCGCCGTTCAGCCTCCTGAACCTGATTCATATGATTGGTTAATAAACGTGTTTCATAGAGTTGGGCACGGGCTTTTTCAGCCTGTTTATGTTCGGTGATATCACGCAGGGTACAAATCATACCGGCAACGCAGCCGTCATTTTCGGTCAGCGGCACGGTAGAGATTAATAAAGACAGTAACTCGTCATCATTACGCTTGAGCGTGGTTTCCAGGTTTTCCACTGACTCAAAACCATTTAATACTGAAATAATGCCATTTCGATCATGCTGGAATGGCATGGAGGCCAGAGATTCGCCGAGTAAATTGGGTATATCTGAAAATAATCGTTCGGCTGCTGCATTACAGAAAGTAATGTAGCCCGCATGATCTAATGAAAGTATCGCATCACCAGATTGTCTGACTAACATCGCCAAACGCCGGTTTTCGGTAGTGCTTTGTTCCAGAGCATCCCCCACCCGGTTAAAACTTTGACTGATCTGGTCCATTTCTTTCAGCGAAAAACGCGGCAAACGCATATGCAAATCGCCCCGCTCAAAGCCCGCCAGGGCATCCAGTAAACGTTGCAATGGTCTGATGACCCAACCCACACCCCAATAGATCATGAAAGCCACGACGACAAAAATGATCATTCCCAGAGCCATAATGGCGCGGATATCCTGCCAACGTTCACTTATTTCCTGCATCGGCGCTGGATAAATCACCATATGACCTGTACCAAAGCGCTTCGAAAGTGGAGAAACATCGGGGAACAATAACTTAACAAACCAGGCGGGAGGTTGGACCGTTAATTCTTTTTCGGGTGTGCCTTCAAACATCAAGCCCTGCCTGTCAAACAATAAAATATGCAGACTGCGAATTTCGCTTAAGGCTCTGACCAACTCATGCATATGCTCACTGACGCCGGTATCACGAGTCAACGGACCGCCCGCCAGCGTCACCGTAATAATGTGCGCCGTCGCATCCATCGTTGACATAACTTCTGCTTCAACAGATCGTTTGGCATTCGTCATGAGAATAGCTGCACTGCCTAACATCGACAGCAGCAGCAATATGGCAAAAAAAACATTAGCACGAAGCTTCAGACTCATACGACGGTGGTTTCCGCTGTGCCTTTGGATCCAATATTATCCACCCAACGTAAGCGGATAATGTCGCCGACTTCACCGGCCTCAAGTTGAAATGCAAAATACGGATTTCGCGAGGTGGCTGTACCACATTTGACCGTTAATACTTCTTCGTCGTTACGCCAGCAGCGAATATCCTGAATAAATTCAGCGGGTATCAACTCATCTTCTGCATTTTTGCCTCGCCCGGTATGCATGGGGTGAGCCAGTAAAATTCTCACCACAGTATTCCCATCCTGAAGTTTAGCCCGAATCCGGTCTCTGCTTTTTGTCGTCATTAAGCACACCCACCAATATCAATTTCGACATAACGACTGGTCCGATAAAGTTTATCATCGGCCCTAATCATGGCAATGATTTCCGAATCTTCGGCAACTTTAAGCATCGTTTTGAAAGGAAAGATCACGGCAGAAGTCGGCTCAAGTGCCATCGCCAGGGGAAAAGGATTTTTTTCAACCAGAAATGCCACACGCTGAATATTTTCCAGACTGGTGTGGATTTCAACCGGCACAGTGGCTCCGTTCACAGCGTAGGTTGGTGGTGAACCGATAGTAAACTGAATAGCTTCTTCATTTACTTCCTCCGCTTCTCCGAGGAAGGTTAAAATTGCATCTTCCAGGGTTTCGGCATTGAAAGCATCTTGTGGCCAATGGGCTAATAACACGCGTGGCAGCATCAGACCACTGGCGGCAACTAACGCCAGCGTTGAAGCAGAGATAGATCGTTTAATCAGTTGGCGACGTTGTTCGTCAAAATTATCGTTCATCGGACTTGTTCCATCATCGCAATATCAGTTTCAACCTGCCGTAAACGGGAACTGATTTTCGCTAATTCAAATTCATCGCCACGAGCATAATCCGCTGCGATACGCAGTTGATCCGCGGCCTGCATTAAACGTCCCGAGCTATGATAATGCTCCGCTAACCAGACATGTGACTGACTTTTCTGCCCCATATCCCCATAGGCCTGAGCCAGTAAACGATACAAGGTTGCCGAAGACTCACCAACGTCCAATTGGCGTTGCAGAATGGGTACAGCTCTACGAGGTTGATTGGCCCTTAACAAAGCCTGAACCTGTTTAATGGACAAGGCCCAGTCATCGGGATAAACCCGTTGAAAGTCGCTGTAGATTGCCAGTGCTGCGTCCATTCTTCCCGAGGCTATTTCCACATCTGCCAATGCTAAATGATAACTTAATCGGTTATCGTCAGAAGCAATTAAGTCATTAATTTCATCACGCGCCTGAGTCAGGTTACCGTTTTTTAATAATGCCAGTGCATAACCATATCGTGTGGCTGACATATCTTCATCGGTATTTTCCTTTAATTTATCCTCATAAACTTTAATCAGCTCACGCATGTTAGAGTTTGACATCACTCTTAACTTTTCACGCATCAGATAAAACTGTTCCTGATCCCTTATCTGCGGACGAGGTGTCAAATTTGCAGCACGCCCCCGTGCATCGGCAATACGCGAACCGGTTATGGGGTGAGTTCTTAGAAATTCAGGCACCTGGCTTCCACCATAAAAGCGCCCCGCTACTTGCAACCTTTCAAAAAAACGAGGCATTGCATGGGGGTCAAACCCTGCATTTACTAATGTTTGCATCCCCAGATTATCGGCTTCAGCTTCATGGGCCCGACTATAATCCAGTTGCATCTGCACATTCCCGGCCTGCACGGCCATAATGGCTGCAGAACCGGCACTCGGATCTGCCACCCCCAATAAAGCCGCCGCAATCATAGCAGCCGTCATTGGCACACTCATACGCTTGGAACGTTCAAAATTACGTAAAATATGCCGCTGGGTAACGTGAGCAATCTCATGCGCCAGAACTGAAGCTAATTCACTTTCGGCTTCGCTGGTCAGCATCAGGCCGGTATTGATGCCGATAAATCCCCCCGGCGCAGCAAACGCGTTAACCGACGTATCCGGCACCACGAAAAAAGTAAATGAACGGCCGGGATCATCACTGTTAGCGACCAGTCGATGGCCCAATGAACGGATATAGCTGTTCACTTCAGGGTCTTCTACCAGCGTGACGGATTGTTGTAAGCGCCAGTAAAATGACTGACCAACCTGATATTCCTCTATTGGCGAAACCAGTGCTCCGGCACTGTCACCCATTTCTGGCAATGCAATATCCAGATTTGCCTGAGCAATACCAGGATTACTCATTAATAAAACAAATATAGCGATCAGATATTTCATAATGCCTATAGACCTTGGCTCATTGAGACCGGTTCCGCAAAGACAAAAACACGACTAGCGTCTATTATGTAAACACAGCTTTTAAAGGAAATCAGTATGTCAGATTTTGATACAGAAATTGATACCTCAGGCTTAAACTGTCCGTTGCCAGTACTTAAAGCCCGCAAAATGCTTAATGAAATGACTTCCGCACAGCGTCTACGACTCATCTGTACGGATAGTGGTGCGCTAAAAGATATTCCTGCCTTTTGTAAAATGACGGGAAATCCGCTGATAAGTAGCGACGAAATCGACGGAAAACTGTATTTCATTATAGAAAAAGGGGCATGACATTATGGCCAAAAAACTCGCCATCATCGCAAGTAAAGGGACATTGGATGGAGCTTATCCACCATTTCTACTTGCATCAACCGCTGCGGCTTTGGGTTTTGAAGCAAAAATATTTTTTACCTTTTATGGCCTGCAACTACTTAAAAAAGACTTGTCATTGAAAGTCTCACCGTTGGGTAACCCGGCAATGCCGATGCCAGTTCCTGTACCAAGCATTGTGCAAATTATTCCCGGCCTGGAGGCATTTGCCACCTGGATGATGCAGCGGAAACTCAAAAAGAAGGGTGTGGCCAGTGTTGCTGAGCTACGAGATATTTGCCTGGAATCCGATGTTGAACTCATTGCCTGTCAAATGACAGTGGATTTGTTTGACTTTAAAAATACCGATTTTATTGATGGGATCAGTCATGGTGGTGCGGCCACTTTTCTGGAATTTGCCAGTGAAGCCGATATCACACTTTATATTTGAACCAGGCAATCTTTAATCACTGAACAGGAAGCCGCATTATGCAATTTGTCTGGAAGACTTTTTTAAAAGGCTTGGCTACGGTACTGCCGGTCACACTGACGCTTTATCTTATCTATTGGTTGGCCGTATCGGCAGAACGTGTGTTACGCCCGCTGATGATTGCCATTTTACCTTATGACTTCTACTGGCCCGGTCTGGGACTACTGGCTGCCATCGGCTTGATTTTTGTTATTGGTATCGCTGTAAATGCCTGGTTGGTAAAACGCCTGTTCGACATCGGTGAGTCAATATTAGATCGGATCCCCCTGGTTAAATCCATCCACGGTGCACTTCGTGACTTTACGCGCTTCTTCTCACGTGAAAAGCAGCAGGAAAACCTGAATCACGCCGTTGCCGTCACCATTGGCGGTGTGCAATTTATTGGCTTTCTGGTGAAAGAAGATGTCACTCATCTGTTGGAAATGGAAGGTGAAGAAAATAATCTGGTGGCGGTGTACTTACCGCTGAGTTATCAGATTGGCGGCTATACTGTCTGTGTGTCACGTGATCAGGTGAAATCATTGCAAATGTCCAATGAAGATACCATGCGCTGGATTCTGACAGCCGGTCTCTCTGATAGCGAAACCGAAACCCATCAACCTAAGATCATTGTTGAGAAATAATTTTTAAATGGTTTCTGACAAAGGACTGTCATTCTTTTCTTACGGTCCCTATGGCTACTACATTTTGGGGTTATTACTTTTCCCCGGCCTCAGCTTGGCTGAACCCGCTAACCAACCTTGTGATTCACTATTTTGTTACAGCAGTCAAAATCAAAACCTGCAATTTGAAACCGCTATGCGCCTGCAGTTTGATCACGGTGTTTTTGATAACGATGGAGAAACTGATTTTCAAAATGCATGGAATATTCGTCGTGCCCGGCTCTCAAGCGGCGCCCAAATAGGCCAGTATTTATCAATCGATTTCACCTATGACTTTGCCAGAGATGATCGCTCCGCTATTCGAAATGCATTTGTAAGATATACCGGCTCCAACAACAGCAGATTCACTGTTGGACATTTTAAAGAGCCCTTTGGCATGGAACGCTTGACCAGTGTGCAGGATTTGGCCTTTATGGAACGCTCTCTGGCCAGCCAGTTAACACCGCCCCGCTCATTTGGTATGGAGTTTCACAAACACACTTCGTATTGGACGGCTGCTGCCGGTCTGTTCACTACAGGCACCGAAAGCAGCGGAAATGATACAAAATTCGGTACATCTGCCCGCATCACATTTGCCCCTAAAAGCGATGCTGGAAGCATATTGCATTTTGGCCTGGGAATCGCGCATCGAAATACTGACGGCCAGCAAGAAATTCGCTTTCGTCAACGTCCCGAAACCAGAAACACCGATATCAGATTAATCGATACCCA
Organism: Methylophaga sp. UBA1464; assembly: GCF_002325665.1. NCBI lineage: Bacteria > Pseudomonadati > Pseudomonadota > Gammaproteobacteria > Thiotrichales > Piscirickettsiaceae > Methylophaga > Methylophaga sp. UBA1464. Next base: position 39,339 of record NZ_DCSO01000093.1, on the reverse strand, counting down.
AACCTTTATTGCCGATAGCTACACCTATATAGGAATAGAATCTGCCATCGCCCGAGGCCCCTGGGCATTGCAAGCTGAATATATCTATAGTCATATAGGAAAGGCACGAATCAGCAAAATAGAACCCGGCAATACTATTCATTTTAGTGGCTGGCATATTGATCTGACCTGGATTGTCAGCGGTGAATCACAACCTTATAACCATGAAAAAGGCACTTTCGGACGTTTAAGACCTGCGCATTCTATTCAACATGGTGGCTGGGGGGCCTGGCGTTTAGGCGTAAGATTAAGTGATTTGGATTTAACGGATCATCCGATTACCGGTGGCCATCAGCGAAACTTTACTATCGGGATAAACTGGTTACTGAATCAGAACATTAGTATCAGTAATGAATATGTGAAAGTCCTGAAAGTTGATGGTGGCGAATTTGCCAATGTATCGCCGGCTATTTTTCAGTCCCGATTACAGATTATCTACTGAATTTTCAGTGGTGTCCCCGACAGGAGTCGAACCTGTGGCCTTCCCCTTAGGAGGGGGACGCTCTATCCATCTGAGCTACGGGGACATCGGCGGCAATTATAACAGCACTCGCAAATCACTTTTACCCACCTTATTTTTTAAGCTGGGCGTATTTCTTTTTTCACCTGGATACGAACTGTCTGTTTAAAACAGGAACTGATAAGGTCTACACCACGATCAATAATATAAAATTGGTTATTGGCTAATCTGATTTAAACGTCAGGGCTACTAATTAAAAATTCGAAAGGTCAAGCAATGACAGAGACACGAAAATATTCATCCCAAGTGGTAGATGGTACTGGCAAAGCACCTGCCAGAGCGATGTTACGCGCCGTCGGGTTCAATGATGCTGATTTTCAGAAACCGCAAATTGGCATTGCCTCGACCTGGAGCATGGTCACGCCATGTAATATGCACATTAATCAGCTGGCCGACTTTGCCTGCGAAGGCGCTGACGAAGCCGGTGGTAAAGGGGTTATCTTCAACACCATCACCATTTCTGATGGTATTGCGAATGGCACGATTGGCATGAAGTATTCACTGGTGTCCCGTGAAGTGATTGCCGATTCGATTGAGGCTGTTGCTGGATGTGAAGGGTTCGATGGACTGGTCGCCATCGGTGGCTGTGATAAAAACATGCCGGGCTGTCTGATCGGCCTGGCCCGTCTGAATCGTCCTGCGGTATTTGTTTATGGCGGGACCATTCAACCTGGCGCGAATCATACGGATATTGTGTCGGTGTTTGAGGCGGTTGGAAAGCATGCCCGGGGGGATATGTCCTCGGCGGAATTAAAACAGATTGAAAAAACAGCGATCCCCGGTGCCGGCTCCTGTGGCGGCATGTACACCGCCAATACCATGGCTTCAGCGATTGAAGCATTGGGTATGAGCCTGCCGAACAGTTCAGCACAGGAAGCCATCTCTCCCTCAAAAGCAGCGGATTGCCGCCGGGCCGGCGCTGCAGTGATGTTTCTGCTGGAGCAGGATATCAAACCTACCGACATCATGACCAAAAAGGCTTTTGAAAATGCCATCACCACATTGATCGCACTGGGCGGTTCGACTAATGCCGTCTTACATATGTTAGCAATGGCGCATGCCGTGGATGTTGAATTGACGTTAGAGGATTTTGCACGAATCGGCCGTCAAGTTCCGGTACTGGCTGATCTGCGTCCCAGCGGCAAATATATGATGTCGGAACTGATTGCCATCGGTGGTATTCAACCTTTGATGAAAATGCTTTTGGCGCGAGGTCTGTTGCATGGCGATTGCCTCACGGTGACCGGCAAAACTCTGGCTGAAAATCTGGCCGATGTGGCCCCCTATTCTGCAGATCAAGATATTATTCGTTCATTTGAGAACCCCATCAAAAAAGACAGCCATCTGGTCATTCTCAAAGGCAATTTAGCCCCTGAAGGCGCGGTCGCTAAAATCACCGGCAAAGAAGGTTTACGTTTTACTGGCAAAGCCCGGGTATTCCACTCTGAAGAAGAGGCCCAGCAGGACATTATAAATGGCACTGTGGTAAAAGGTGATGTCATCGTTATCCGTTATGAAGGCCCTAAAGGCGGCCCTGGCATGCGGGAAATGCTCAGCCCGACTTCCGCCGTAATCGGCAAAGGCCTGGGCAACGACGTTGCCTTAATCACCGATGGTCGTTTCTCCGGTGGAAGCCACGGCTTTGTGGTCGGACACATCACCCCCGAAGCTTTTGATGGCGGCCCGATCGCGCTGATTGAAAACGGCGATGAGATTACTATTGATGCAGAAACGGCTGAAATAACCCTTCACCTGAGCGACAGCGAGATCCAAAAAAGACGCATGGCATGGAAACCTATTGCCCCCCGCTACACCCGGGGGCTTTTAGCTAAATATGCCAAAACCGTTTCTTCGGCATCTGAAGGCGCAGTGACGGATAAAAATTTATGAGCACAGAAACACAGACCTCAAATGCTTATACCTAAACGGGAATCATATAAATCGATAATTTTTATTAATAATCATAGATATAGATACTTTCCAATCCGTCAAACAGCGGTTAAGGAAAATACTGACCCCTAATAGGTAATATCCGCTGTTGCAACTGATGTCAGATGTTTAATATGTGAACTGTAGCAAATAGTTTTTTCTCTCGTTAAGGAGTTTCATCATGTGGACTAAACCAGAATACTCAGATATGCGTTTCGGCTTTGAAGTTACCATGTACATTTGCAATCGCTAAACGCAAAAATGCGCTAACAGAAAGCCCCTTCAAAGGGGCTTTTTTGTATCTGGTGTTTATAGGTGTTCTTTCAGTTTTGCAGAACGCCTATACTGCATTTGTAGAATATTTTATTTAACTAAGTCTTAACGAATATTGGAGAGCCGCGATGTCATCTATTCCGCAATGCCGCATTGAACAGGCAGGCTCCGCAACTGAGCCTTTTTTTGTTATCCGTCAGGATGTTGATGGAATACAAGAAACCGTGGATAAAAAGTTTGAAAGTCATCAGCAGGCGCTGGACTACATTCTGGCTCAGGGGTGGCAGGTTCAGCGTGACAGGCCAGCAGACTCTATGATTATTGCCTCCAGATTCCTAAAACCCTGATTGAGAGCTGTGTGAGTACACTATTCCTCTATAGCTACCACCTGAATTGATTATCAACCACTATAAAAAATCGGCTGAAGCCCGGTTTTTTTTGCAGTTACAGAACAGTTGAACCGAATCAGGTCTTGGGAACAGCGGCGGTTTTCAACATATCGATCATCGCTGCTGATGCACCAATATGCTCAGCAATTTGAATATGGACATCATGAAACCTGGCCCGGGTACTATCAACATCATGCGGAATATCTTCCGTTACATGCCGTCCGGAATTTAAAAAGTATGGCAACACCGTAATGTGTGTTGCACCATCGTTTACGCAGTTTTCGATTCCATCCGCTATTAATGTATCTGCCAGTTCGAGAAAAGCGGCCTGAACAATATCATAGTGCTGAGCACATTCTGTTTTGAGTTTTTCGGCCAGTTCAATGACTTCGTCATTGGAACGCTGACGGCGACTGCCATGGGCAACAAGTAATAATGCTTTCATAATAAATATAATCCGCTTAGCGATGTGAATTGCATGTGAACACAATGCAGATCAAACCGCTAATAGTAAATGATGACTATCTAAATAGGATGGACAGCTTCGATCTGTGCCAGCATAATGCGGAGATAAGAAAGATTTCTATTTAAACCGAACAACAGACACGGATTCAAGGATAAGACATCTGTTAATAAAACTGCCTATGCAGGGAAGTGACGGAAGGGCAACCTTGATGGGGAACGTGTCTTGGCAAACCAATATGGTCGTCCTGACAATTTAAAGCCTTATGAATCAGCAAGGAGACTGAGTATTCTTAAGAAGACCAAAGAGGTATTGATCATTGATGATCAATCCACCGGCAGAACGATATTGGAAAAAATTATCCAGCAAATTGGTGACAATATTCATGTTACAGCGCTGGGTAACCCCTCCGTGGCGTTGGAATGGCTTGACCACCATGAGGTTGATTTAATCGTAACGGATTATCGTATGCCAGAAATTGACGGCATAGAATTTATCCGGCGTGTCCGCCAAATTCCAGCTTTACAAAGTGTGCCTATTATGATGATCACCGTCGTCAGTGAAAAAGCCGTGCGCTATGACGCACTGGATGCCGGGGCCACGGCTTTTCTGACTCGCCCTATTGATCAGATTGAATGCCGAACCAGTTGCCGTAATCTGTTGCAGATGCATGAACAGCATTTAATTATCGAAGATCGTGCTAACTGGCTGGCACGGCAGGTTGAAATCGCCACTGAACAGATTATTTTACGAGAAAAGGAAACCATTATCCGTTTGGCCAAAGCGGGAGAATACCGTGATGAAGGAACCGGAAATCATGTTATTCGTATGGCCAAATATTCCCGTTTTATCGCAGAAGCATTGGGCGTATTCGATGAACAGCAATGCGAAGATCTCGAATATGCTGCCCCCATGCACGATATAGGTAAAATTGGCATTCCGGACAGCGTTTTACTGAAGCCGGGCAAACTGGATCCGGACGAATGGGAAATCATGAAAACCCATACGACGATCGGACACGAAATACTCTCAGACAGTCAATCAAAATATATGCATATTGGTGCTGTCATCGCATTACATCATCACGAACGATATGATGGAAAAGGCTATCCAAATCAATTAAAAGGTGAGGATATTCCACTTATTGCCAGAGTGGTGGCAGTGGCAGATATTTACGATGCTTTAGTTTCCGAAAGGCCTTATAAAAAAGCCTGGTCCAATGAAGATGCCTGTCGTTACATAGAACAAAGTGCCGGAACACAACTCGATCCGCGTTGCGTACAAGCTTTTTTTGACCGAATTGATGCGATCCAGCAGATTCAGGCTGAATATGCTGATTAATATTGTTCTTTAATCATGAGTAACGCTCCCGTACCTCCTCAGAGTGGAAACTGGCTGTCACGACTGGCGGCCAACATGCCGAAAACAGGGGATACAGAGCCCGAACAGGCAATAAAAATCCGACTGACACTGGGTATTGCATTATTACTTTATTTTTGTGTGCCATGGGGCGTTGAGAAAACCTTTCTTGAAAACCTCGTCAGTTTACCCAGTTTAATTACACTGGCTTACTACTCGCTGGCAGTAGTCATTGCGGTAGCATTGTTTCTCAACCCCAAACCTTCACCGATTAGAAGGGTTTGTGGCATTTTGCTGGATCTCACTGCACTCTCCATCGTTATGCTGATTGCCGGTGAACAAAGCGTATTTTTGTTTGTTTTGTATCTCTGGGTCATTCTTGGCAACGGCTTTCGCTTCGGGGTGAATTACCTGTATATCTCACTGGTCGTTGGAATGATCGGCTTTACTATTGCCATTCTGAACGGCGAGTACTGGTTGCATCCACAGCATGAACCCTTTGGGTTCAGTCTTTTATTTTTATTGCTGATTATTCCATTGTATTCCGCTTTTCTGATCAAAAAGCTGCATGTCGCGATCGCCTTATCAAAACAGGCTAATGAAGCTAAAAGCCGCTTTCTGGCGAATATGTCGCATGAACTGCGAACGCCATTAAATGGTGTGATCGGTATTGCGGATTTAATGGCGGAGACGCAACTTAGCAAGCAACAGCATGATTTTGTTAAAATCATGAAGACCTCAGCACATACTTTGCTCAGTCTGATTGAAAATGTGTTGGATATCGCCAAAATCGAAGCAGGCAAGATATTAATCAGCGATAAGGCTTTCGATTTACACCAGTTATTAAACAGCATCATTGCTATGCAAAAGCCGATGGCGAACGGTAAAGGATTACATATAAATTGCTATATCGATCCTGCTCTGCCCTTTTCCATAAACGGCGATTTACAGCATCTGCGACAGGTTCTTATCAATCTTATTGGTAACAGTATTAAATTTACTGATAACGGCGCCGTTAAACTTTCAGTACATGAAATAAAACGTAAATCGAATCAGAATCTGTGGATCCGCTTTGAAGTGAGTGATACCGGGATTGGAATTCCACAGGAAGCGCTGCAACATATCTTTGATGATTTTACGCAGATTTCACCTGATACACC
>NZ_DCSO01000093.1:22182-33187 GCF_002325665.1 Methylophaga sp. UBA1464 | reverse complement strand
CTGAACAAGGGGGGAACCGGTTTAGGCACAACTATCGCCAAAGAACTGGTTGAATTGATGGGTGGTGAGATTGGCGTATCCAGTGAACTGGGGGAAGGTACGCTGTTCTGGTTTGAATTGCCTTTCACCGCCAATGAAACAAATGAATTAACTTTATCTGAGAGCCCTATGCTGATTTTAAGCACCGATTCACTGCACGACCTACTGAAACCCATTATTCAAGGGTGGTCGGTGAACTACCAACATGTCGACAGTACTGCCAAAGCTTTTTCAGCTTTGATTCGCGCGGCTGAAAATCAAATACCGTATCAAACCGTTATGCTGGATCAGGATTGCATGCATGAAATAGATCCAATCCAGTTTGCCAATATGATTCATGGCGAGCCCTTGTTAGCCAATACCGCACTGATTTTGTTGAACCCATCAGATGCCAGCAAGCGGGATCCCAGATTGCGCCATCATTTCATTTGCATTGTGCATGATGTTAAGGAAAAACCGGTTTTATTCAACGCCATCCACGCAGCCCAAAGCAATCATGCCATCCAGGATGAAAAAGTCATCACACTGGCAGAGCATTATGCGGCTCAGTCTTATGCTAAATCCTTAAATATTCTGATCGCCGAAGATAACCTGGTTAACCAGCAGGTTCTGCAGGGCATACTGTCTCATGCAGGACACACGGTATTACTTGCAAGTAGTGGTGAACAGGCGCTGGATATTCTGAGTCAACAAATTGACAGTATTGAAATGCTGATTCTGGACATGAACATGCCGGACTATAGTGGACCCGAAGTTATCCGTGCCATGCGTTATATGGATACCGGTCACGATATACCGATTATCATATTAACCGCAGATGCCACGCCTCAGGCAAAACAGCGCTGCCTGGAAGCCGGGGCCAATGAGTTTCTGACCAAACCGATTGATTCCCGCTCATTGCTGGAATCGATTGCCCGCCTGGCACTTAATAATCAGGAGCAGATTAAAACCCGCAAACCGGCTCATCAATCCTCGCTATCTTCGCAAAAATGGTGTGATCCACAGGTGTTAATTGAGTTAGCTCAGTTAGGTGGAGGAGAAGCCTTTTTACAGCTTTTATTTGATGGTTATAAAGAAGATGCGACAAAACATCTGCAGTTGATTCGTCAAGCGGCGCACGATGATTATCTGACCTACCGCGAAAGTTTACATGCATTGAAAGGCTCATCATCCGAATTAGGGGCAAATACTGTTGCAGAGCTTTGCCGTCAGGGAGAATCCTACAAACCCTTTGATATCGGCTCTGTTCAGGTATTACGCCTTACCGAAAAGCTGGAACACGCTTTTTATCAAACCCTGAGCGAATTGGAGACCGCCCTTAAAGATCAAGGGCACTCACAAAAAGCTGATCATTAATTCTGTGCTTCGCTGGTTGATTTAGCTGTTTGCCGATTGACCAGCCGCGTCATCATCCGGATATCCTTGCTGGTCAGGTTTAATGCTGCATCAGCCCAGACATTGGCAATCGCGACCAGCTCTTCATAGCTCACGGTATTACATAGATCTTTAATACGGGACATGGCTTTATAACTGTTTGGCGATTTTTTAGCCGCTTTAATATATTTGTACAGAGCCAGTTCGCCTTCACCTTTTTCGGCCAGAATATCGATTGCACCCATTTCATAAAGCTCTTCAGCAGTATAAAGCGCTCCGGACAGAATCATTTTCTCCGCATTGGCAGCACCCACTTTACGGGATAATAATGTGTAAGCTCCCATACCCGGAAACAGATTAAACAACACTTCCGGTAAACCTAATTTGACCCCTCGCTCGGCAATTATAATATTGCTCGACAGGGCGGCTTCAAAACCACCACCCAGGGCATCTCCCTGAATCAGACTAACCGTAGTCAGATCACAATTAAAGTGGAACATATTGTCGTAAAGGATATCCACACAATGAATGGCATAAGCCAGCAAGGCATCACGGTCATTTTTTTCAATCAGTGAAGTAAACAGATTTAAATCACCGCCCAGATTAAATACTCCGTCAACACTGGAACCAACCACCAGATAATCATATTTTTCCTGATTGGTTTGTTGCATCTCAGCTTTTACATTTGCCAGATAATCTGATAATTCATTTAGCAGGGTCGGGGTAAAACATGGGCGGGGAGCAGCATCCATCATAAACCAGCCGATTTTGTAGGTTGGGTCATAATAAGTGTTCAGATGTTGATATTGCTTTCCCTGTTTCTGGTCAAGACCAGCGTCATTCTCGTCTCTGAGTTTCACAACAGCGTTCATCATTTTCTCCTTAAAAGGGCTTGGGCTGCCAATCATCAAGTGACTGAAATCTGTCACTAAAATGGGTTCAATTAAGGATTAGCACGAAGTGTGCCGTTAATCACAAATTTTAGTTAGTGGAAGAGACTATCTGCATCAAAGCTTTCAAATGAGCCACACTGGCTTTGGCATTACCGGTCAGGTTATAACCTCCTTCAAGTACCGAAACAAGCCTGCCATCACAATGCTGTTTGGCTAATCGCAGCATAATTTGTGTCAGTTTAATAAAACCATGATCGGTGACTTTATAACATCCCAGCAAGTCATCCTCGCGGCTGTCAAAGCCTGCTGAGATCAGGATTAAATCCGGTTTGAATTTTGCCACAGCTGGAACAAGTTTTTCTTCAAACGCAGCAACAATTTCTGCATCTCCGGCCCCACACGGCAAATGCACATTTATATTAAAACCTTTTCCGGTGCCGCCACCTGTTTTTTCCGGAGAACCTGTACCGGGATATGCCTCTGCATCATGCGTTGAGAAAAACAGGACCGAAGGATCATGATAAAAAGCCCATTCAGTACCATTGCCATGATGATAATCCCAGTCGACAATTAAAATTCGCTTTAATTTATAGCGTTTCTGAGCATATCGGGCGGCAATTGCGACATGGTTGTAATAACAGAAACCCTCTTCTTTTCCGGTATTGGTTGCATGATGTCCAGGGGGTCTTGAGGCACAAAAAACATTATCCAGTAACCCTTTACAGACAGCATCAACAGCAACCAGTACGCCCCCCGTTGCCAGCATAGCGGCCTGATGTGCTTTTGGGTCGTGACGCTTTATTGACGCTATGTGGGTTGCTGAGTGAATCAGGAGTAATTCTGAATCAATATTGCCTTTGGGTTTTAACAACGTCACGTTTGACAGCAATTCACTGACTTCCAGCTCATCCATCAGCCGGTCATATCTTGCCGGGGACTCAGGATGCTGAGGCATTATATGATAATCGGCGAACCGGGGATCGATAACCAGACCAGTTAACGCCGTTGGGCTTGCGGCCGGGGTTTTGGTACTGATGGCTCCTAATACCCCTAACTTTAATACATCTCTGCGTTGCATATCTGGTTTCCAGAACTGGCTGGCCATCTTTCAGCCATTTTTATAAATCATACACTTCACCATACACCCACAATATGACTGACTTCAAAAGATCATTTTCCAGTCATGCCTCAATGCTTATCTTGAGACCTGGCCCTCGTGAGGTGATTCATGGTTCTGTAAAATTCTGCAATCTATATCGCATTCCTCAGGCTTAACGCATCGGGATAGGGTTGCAGATATGCCTGTTCGGCTATATAGGGGTCCGGGTGATTACTAAAGTGGTGCTTCAACAATGTAATCGGCACAATCAGCGGTAATTCCGCTGTGCGATAACGATTGATAATGTCAGCCAGTTCCTGTTTTTCTGATCTGGAAAGCTTTTGCTTCAAATACCCCTGAATATGCATTAAAACATTAGTATGTGTTTTCCTTGACGCAATTCTCGATAAAACGGTCATTAACTCAGAAAAATAACTTTTTGCTAACGTGTCTATGTCATGTTTTCCGGCATCTGCCAGCATCCGGCCCAGCTCGCCATAGTCCTTGGGTGAATGGGCCATTAAGGTGTATTTATAACGGGTATGAAATTGAATCAGTTTGTGGTGGGTTAACCCACTATCAACCAGTTTCTGCCAGTCATGATAGGCAAAAACGCGGGTAATAAAATTCTCACGTAACAAAGGGTCATTCAATCTGCCTGACTCTTCCATCGGCATCAATGGATGCGCTTTTTTTAAAGCATCAGCATACAGACCTCTTCCCGGTTCAGGGGCTGGACAACCATTTTCCTGATACACCTTAACCCGAAAAAGACCACAGCTGGGAGAGTTCTTCATAAAAATATAGCCGCATAAATCACTGTGCTCCCGCGCTTTTTGTTCCCCAAAGGCGGTTAACTTATCGGTATAGTTCAAACGGTCATCATGGACAGCAACAGCCTGTGGTGATTCTACATCCCCAATCAGACGGATTGGCTTTCGGGGTATGCCCATCCCAATACCGACCTCAGGACACTCAGGCACAAACTCAAAGAAACGTGACAAACTCTCAGTGCAGAGGCGCAGATGTTTATGTCCGCCATCAAAACGCACGGATTCTCCTAATAAACAGCTGCTGATTCCGACTTTTATCCGCATCAAATACTCGTTAAACCGTTAATAAATGGTTTTATCCTGAATGTTAGTAAACTTTGCCAGCTGTTATGACTCTATACAAGCAATAATCATAATTAATAAGAGGAATTTATCATGGCGGCTTATTTAATAACCGGTGCGACAGGACTCATCGGCCAAGCGCTGTGTCAACGACTTTTAAACAATGGCGAAACCGTTTTTGCGTTAAGCCGTAATTGCCAGCGAGCCCGAAAAATTCTTGGTTCCCAGGTGTACTGTGCTGAATCAGTTGACGCTTTCCCCGCTGAGACTACTATTGATGTTGTGATTAATCTGGCTGGTGCACCGATTGTGGATAAACGCTGGACCGAGACACGTAAACAAAAACTTCTCGACAGCCGTGTCACTTATACACAGGATTTAATTCAGCAACTGTCAAAACGTTCCAGTCTGCCCAACAGTTTCATCAGTGGTTCTGCAGTAGGCTGGTATGGCAACCAGGGTGATACAGTACTGACTGAGAAAAGCAGTTTTAAACCCGACTTCAGTCATGAATTATGTGAACAATGGGAAAATGCAGCTGTAACTGCAGAATCTCTGGGAATGCGCGTCGCTATTGTACGCACGGGATTAGTTGTCGCACCTGATGGTGGTTTTCTGAGCAAAATGCTCTTGCCTTTCAAAATGGGATTGGGTGGCCCAATAAGCGATGGTCAGCAATATATGCCCTGGATTCATATCGATGATATCTGCCGGCTTTTTCTGTTTCTGGCTGAAAACCCAAGGCTTACAGGTGTTTTTAACGGCACCGCTCCCCGTCCGGTAACCAATCAACAATTCAGTGAAGCTCTGGCAGAAACACTGCACCGTCCTGCTTTCTTCCGGGTTCCGGCTTGTGCGCTCAAACTTTCCATGGGTGAGATGGCCGGTTTACTACTCGGTGGACAAAGAGCCATTCCTGAAAAAGCACAAGCTGAGCGCTTTGAATTTCTCTATACTGACATCCATAGCGCGCTAAGCGATGTTGTTCTCACTTCTAACTCAAAATAATAATTATCATGACACAACGTGCAGTTCTATTAGTTAATCTCGGCTCTCCGGATCAGCCTGATGTTCCCTCAGTCAGACGTTATCTGAATCAGTTTTTGATGGACCCGTATGTGATCCAGTTACCCTGGCTGATGCGACGTTTAATCGTGAGCTTGTTTGTCTTACCAAGTCGTCCCAAGGCCTCTGCTGAGGCTTATCAAAGTGTCTGGACAGAAGCAGGGTCACCGCTGATAGCCTTATCTGAAAAACTTCATACAGCTGTACAACAACAGGTCGATATGCCGGTAGAATTAGCCATGCGCTATGGCAATCCCAGTATTGAATCGGGTCTGTTAAAACTGGCCGGGATTGAAGGTATCAAAGAAGTGTTATTTATTCCGCTGTATCCGCATTTTGCCGACAGCACAGTAACAACCTGTATTGAGATGGCCAAACAGGTGATTGACGAACATCAACTGGATATTACTTTAACGGTCAAATCGCCCTTTTACCGTGAAGAGGGTTATATCAACGCGCTGGTTGAACAGACTCGTCCCTACTTAATGGAAGACTATGACCATTTGCTATTCAGTTACCATGGTCTTCCGGAATCGCACATCCTTAAACGGGATCCCAGTGGTCAGCATTGTTTAAAACAACCAGATTGCTGTACGCAGCCACATGCGGCACATGCTACCTGTTATCGGCACCAAGTAATGGCTACCACCGCTGCGTTCGCAAAAAAAGCACAGCTCAACCCGGATAACTATTCTGTCGCATTTCAGTCACGATTGGGAAGAGCCAAATGGCTTGGCCCCAATACCGAAGATCGTTTGATTGAACTGGCTCAGAACGGCACCAAGAATGTACTGGTCATGTGTCCGGCATTTGTTACAGACTGCCTGGAAACCCTGGAAGAAATCGCTATTCGTGCAGAAGAAGTATTTATCGAAGCCGGTGGCCGCTCATTGACGTTAATCCCATGCCTGAATGATGACCCAGTGTGGGTAGACTTGTTAGCGCAGTGGTGTGAAACGCCTTAAGTAGAAAAGCTGCATCGCATCATTTCCACCTTGTTGGACGGAAAAACAGCCTCCAGCAGTGGTGGCGATGAAAGAGCAACAGAACCTAGATTCAGACACGTCCGATAAGAGGCTGGCGAACAACAGCACTGGTATATTCACCACCTGGTCCATAAGCACTGGATTCGGGATCCCGGCCACGAAGAACCGATATAGCGCGTTGCAGATACTGCCGATTGATGCTGACAATGCCGCCATTGACCTGGTTTCGTTGCCGGCAATTTATGGCAACAGCTTTTAAGTTTTTTATCAATTGAGTAAGTGCAACCGCTTCTTCTTCACTTTGATTATCAATGAACGCTTCCAGACCTTGTTTGCCTGCGGGAAAACCAGATGACATCAACAGCGCATCACGCTGACGGCTATGTTGTTCCAGCTTCATAATCAAAGGCTGTTTTTTGTTATTGATGCTGTTGATGGTCTCAATGTCAGATAAGGCGAGAGCTTCACGCTCTGCTACCAATAATTCGGCTAATTGTGTGGCAACATTCAGTTCAGACTGTAAAACACTGCGTAATTGCTGTCCGGGTGACATAGCCATGATGAAGGTTCCTCAGTTTATAGGTTGCCTTCAAAATCAATCATGTTTCGTGCCAACTTTTGGTTATCAACCTGATAACTTCCATCTTCAATAGCGGCACGTAAAGCAGCCACTTTCTGTTCATCAACAGCAGGTAAAGCGGCAATTTCCTGTTGCAAGGATTGCAACTGGGTTGCTGTCGCCGTCAGGCTAATCTTATCCAGAGCTGAGTCGCTACCTGATTTAACCTGACCAGTGGCCGTATCATTACGTTTATCTTCAACATTGACGTTACGCGTCGAGTTGAGTCCACCGCCCTGTATGGGTGGTTTTATATTGTTAATATCCGACATAAAAATGTCTCCATATTGGTTCTGTAACTGTTAGCGGATCGAAATAAATAAACTTGAATAAAATGTGATTCGATCTATGTTTTTTTGTTTTACATTGTAACCCGTACCACACCCGGAGAATCGACCACTCCTTCCACCACTCGATCGGAAGACAAGTTTCTGACACGAACACGATCACCTATACCGGCATCTGCCATAGCGGTTCCCTGCATACGGACCTCCATAGTTCCCGCACTGGCTACCAGTACAATCGACTCTCCACGCTTCACCACGTTCAGAGGTCGCAAGTGGTTTTTTTGAATAACGGTCCCCATACCCAATGAATATTTGGCTTGCTGTCCAACGACAGCGGCAATATTTGCCATATAACCCTGCCGTAAATTGCCAATATCCCGTTGTTCAATACGCAGATCCTGTTCCGTCAATACATGGTTGGCAGAAACAGGCCGGGCAATAACCACCATGGGTTGCATCACCTTAATTTGCAAAGGTAAATACACCGTCCAGGCAACAGGCTGGTGGCAGCGCACACCAACGGTCACGTTACCGGCAGCGGTTATATCCCGATTACTGAAAGCCTCAAGCCCCCCCTCACAATGCTGCAAACGCAACCGGCTATCTAACGGTGTCACACTGACTTGTGGATTATTAAATCGTGTTTGAGCCTGAGCCAGAGTATAGATGAACGCGGTATGCTCTACATCCGCCAGGGATTGTAAATTGTCGGCATGCACGGAAAATGTCAATAAATTGACACATAACGCTAAACTGATGTTGCTTAAAAATTTATACATCGATTTCCCCCGGCAATAAGCACGGTAAATAAACTCACATTCAAAGCCTGCAACTTTCATTCCGATATTTACGGTTCAGAAATCAACATTACTGCCGTTATACTCTTGTAGTAATCAGGAGAATTTTTATGGCAAGCATGATTGACGGTATTGACCAACGCACACAACTTGCCGGTCAGAACCGGTTGGAACTTTTATTATTTAAGTTGGGTGGCTCACAACGTTATGGCATTAATGTGTTTAAAGTGCGCGAGGCTATTGCCTGCCCGCCTCTTACTCAAATGCCTCATTCCCACCCCGTCGTCCGTGGAGCGGCACGCATCCGGGATAAAACCATCAGCATCTTTGACTTATCTCAGGGAATTGGTAAACGTCCTGTAGTGAATCCTCAGGAAAACTTTGTCATCATTACCGAATATAACCGTAATGTTCAGGGGTTTTTGGTCAGTCAAGTCGATCGAATCGTCAATATCAGCTGGAAAGACATATTGCCACCACCTAGTGCATCGGGTTCAGCACACTACATGACTGCAGTAACCAAAATAGATAATGAGTTGATCCAGATTATTGATGTGGAAAAAGTCATGTCGGAAGTGCTGGGAATCGATGATACGGTTTCAGCTGATTTGGTTACGCGTTTCGCCCAGGCAAATGCTGAACACAAACATCATATTCTGGTGGCGGATGATTCCAGTGTTGCCCGTAATCAGATTCGTCGTACCTTGGAGCAGATTGGTGTCAGCTGTACGATTGTTAATGATGGCAAACAAGCGTTAGATCAATTGAAAGAATGGGCTGCAGAAGGCATTGATGTCGGTAAACATATCGCCATGTTGATTTCCGATATTGAAATGCCGGAGATGGATGGTTATACCCTGACGACGGCTATCCGCCAGGATCCAAGTCTGAAACATATCCGTATTCTGCTGCATACTTCAATGAGCGGCACTTTTAACAATGCTTTGGTTGAGAAAGTCGGTGCAGATAAATTTATTGCCAAGTTTGCCCCGGATGATCTGGCCATTACCGTGCAGGAATTGTTGGAAGAATGGCGGGATAAAGCTGAAGCGGAATAAGGCTGAGCAGGCACAAAAAAGCCCCTTCCGGGGCTTTTTTTATATCAATCTGTCCCTTAATTTATTTAAGGGCCAAATCCACCCGGCATAGGAATAACCTGATCCCGCTCGGTCACCATATCGGCTTTGGCGCGCATCAGATTGTTACCAACAAAGCCACCCAGACGATATACCCAAGGTTCTGCTTTCTCATTAATTTCAGCGACCTCTGCCTGTACTTGTTCAGGAGTTTTTAATTGTTCCAGACTGGCAATGGCTTCCGGTACCTCAGGAACCTCGTCAGGTGCATACTCCGCGCGGAAAGTAGAGAAGTAAAATCCGTCATTAAAGGAAGTCTCGGCGATCACTTTTAAACCATCGTAGCTTAAAAACTCTGCCCGAACGACTTCAGCATTACCTCGGGAAAAATCACTGGCCGGCTGAACATCTTCCAGACGCATCTGGTACAGCGAACCGGCAATATCGTAACCAAGCTGCTCATATCTGAAGACAGTGTTTTCACGACTCTCCGGTGTACCAAATTTATCTTTCTGGCCCAGGTTAACCAAAGTAGCAGTGTCACCATTTGGCTGAATAATATCTACTCTGGCAATCCGCTCACGTGCAATATCGACGATCTGTCCATCAATCCAGTTCAACATCATCGGACTGAATTGAAAGTAACCTTCAGCCAGATAGCTGCGTTCATCTCCGTCACGGCGGACATAAAATTGTTGCGGACCGGCCGATTCAGAACTCAAATCGCGGGGTTGCCCCAGAATCAAACCAACAATTTCCTGCTCATCGTTGTATAAATTAATGACAAAAGAACTGCCGTCATTTTCAGCGCCTTCAACCCCCAATACCGGATACAAATCAGGATCATCGGTTTTCTGCTCAAGAATACGGGCATCGGCCATATCCACCAGCATTCTTCTGACCAAAGCCTGATCAGCCGGGTAATTATGATAATCCTTTATAAACCAACCTTTTCCTTGTCGAGTCAGCGTAAATTCATCTCTTTCGCTGTGGAAAGTGATTTTATTCACATCGCTGAGCTGTTCAAACAATTCTGGAAACAACAATGAAAAATCATCGCTGGTATCCTCTGCTTTATAAATGGTTATCAACATCCAAACGACCATCACTGCAGTGATGATAGTGAGTATGGAAAGGCTATTTAGTTTTTTCAGCATCTGTAAAACCTGTCTGTTCAATTTGATACATCCGTCGTATGACGGATGCAGAATTTACGATTGGAAACGGCCACGTGAACGCTTACGCACCCTCAACCATCCGGTAATCAGTGCCAGTATCGCCACAATGATGGGTATCAAACCAATATTGATAAACTTGATCAATGCTTCCAACTGATCGATATCTTTACGCAGGTTACCTTTTACCGCCCGCAATTCTAATTCGGTACGGTCGGCAATTGCTCTGAATTCAGCAATTTCTTTCTGCTGCTCCGGTGTCGTTATTTGTTCGCCAGTGGCAGAACGATCCACCTGCATACGAGCAATACGCTGACGGGTTTGCTGTAATTTATTTTCCAGCTCACGCTCTTTGGCCCGGTAAAGTCTTTCGGCTTCACGCTGCAAGGCTTCAACCCGAACGAATGGACGGGTAAAACCGGTACGGGAGCGGACACTGATAAGCCCTTCCGAGCCAGTCAATTCTTCAATAGCGTTATG
>NZ_DCSO01000093.1:20015-22118 GCF_002325665.1 Methylophaga sp. UBA1464 | reverse complement strand
AGTCGATATTATTGGAAGTGTTAAAGGCTAAATCCCGACCATAAAAATCCTGCATGATGACCCAGAAACGGTCATCCAATAGATCGACATCAGCAATAGCAATAACATCAATCCCATCTACTGCCTGGTCGATATGGTCAGGCATTTTCACCATGGTACCGCCATCACTTTTCGCACCTTCCGGAAAGGCTGAATCAGATTGGCCAGTAATACGCACCGCTAATGGATAGCTGATAGTGCCACTCTCATATTTAGTGAGCAGCGCGACCGGATCATTACGAAATTGCACCACTCGCTTATCCACCAGCATCGCTTCATTGCTGGAACTCAATAACGGCGTGATTTTAGTTGTCGCATCATCCAACGTGATAAAGTGACCTGCTGTTGCCACGTTGATCTTGCGTAATTTAGAAGTAATGCGTTGCTCTTCATTCATGTTCTCTTCGCTGAGCGCATTCCACAACACATATTCAATCGGTTGATTATTACTGCGAGCACCAAAATCGACCTGTCGAGCCGTTTTACGATCGGCCACTACATCTGAAGCATGACGTTCCACACCCCAATTACTTAACAGCTCTGGCATATTTGAGCTTCGATTGGCAACCATTGCAGCCATCGGATTTTCAGGGTCTCTTTCCGGAACATCGACCTCCGCAAACGGATCAACGAAGGTAATTAATTTGCCACCACGCAACACATATTGATCAATGGCATATAACGTTTGTTGGGGTAATTCTTTCGGATGCACCACCATCAATAAATCAACTGATGATGGAATACGGCGAATATCTTCGGGCAGCACAGAAACATTAAACATTTCACGTAGTTTACCCATCACCGCCCATGGTTTCGCACCACCCTCAGTATCCAACTGACCTTTCAACGGATCGTAACCTTCTCCATCAATTGGCAACGAGCTCATCACCGCGACATTTTTACGTTCAACGTCTGACAATTGATAAATCATCCGGGTCAAATCGTATTCCAACACATCTTCCATTTCCGGTTGAAAGAAGCGGATCCGTTCCAGACCATCAAGAATATTGGTGCCCGCTACCCCAAAAAATAACGGATCGGTTTCACCTTCAATTGGAATCGATTGCAAACCGTATTGTTTAGCTCGCTGCTCATGGTCGGAGAACGGTTTAGGGTCAATGATTTTGACCTGTATCATGCCACCGGATGCACGCTGATACTCCATCAGCAACTCTTGAACCCTTTGGGCATAGGCTTTTAGCGAAGGCAACGCCTGAGCAACTTGCTCAGAATAATAAAAACGCAGTGTGATGGGTTCCTGTAACGATGACAAAATGTTCAAAGAACCTTCTGAAAGGGTATACAGTTTGTCTTCGGTTAAATCGACCCGGGCTGATTTGAAATTACCATTTACCACGATAATAAACGCAATAAATAGTATGACGGCCAGAACCAAACCGGTTGAAGATAATAGTTGTTTATTCATTACTGACTCGTGCTCCTAATCGGCTTTACGTGCATTCACTATCAAGGCGTTGGCAAACAACCAGATAGCGATAAGCGCTGCAAAATACAAAATGTCACGTAAATCAATTACCCCTTTGGAAATGGCATCAAAGTGGGTCAGAAAACTAAATGAACTGATGGCATCTACCAAAGGCTGTGGCGCCCAGCTGCTGAAGAAATCCAGCACAATACCGTAACCCGCAAGTACAAATATCAAACTGACAATCAGGCTGAGAACAAAAGCGATAACCTGGTTTTTAGTCACCGCTGAGACGCACGAACCAATCGCCAGAAACCCACCGGCCATCAGAAAGCTGCCAACAAAACCAGTAAAGATGACACCGTTATCGGGATTACCCAGATAATTCACGGTAATCCATAACGGGAAATTCAGAATTAATGCCAGTCCGGTAAATGCCCAGGCGGCAAAGAATTTGCCAAGCACCGCTTCAAAGACCGACACCGGCAATGTCATTAAGAGTTCAATCGATCCACTTTTACGTTCTTCGGCCCATAAGCGCATCGAGATGGCCGGGATTAACAGAATGTATAACCAGGGATGTAAAGAAAAGAATGGATAGAGGTCGGCTTCGCCACGGGCAAAGAAATTACCCACGT
>NZ_DCSO01000093.1:14370-19876 GCF_002325665.1 Methylophaga sp. UBA1464 | reverse complement strand
CAAAGAAATTACCCACGTAAAAAGTCGAGAAACCCGCCAATAACAAAAAGATAATAATAAAAACGTAAGCAACGGGCGTGGCAAAATAACCACCGAACTCACGTTTCATGATGAACCATATATTCAGCATATTCATCATTTGACTCCTGCAGTACTAGGCAAAGTGATGCTCCGGAAAACTTCATCAAGACGTCCGCTTTCAGCGTACAGCGATACAATTTCCCAACCTTGTTCACGAATTTTTTCCGATAAGGCAATGGTGATATGCGCATTGTTCTTTGGAAATACCCGGATACCGTTACCAGTTGTCAGCGTTTCGGTATCGGCTACAAAATCCAGTGCCGATACATACTGCAGTAATTGGGTGTTATCGATTGTATTGACCGTTAATACCACCGCATTGTTATAACGTGATTTGGCTTCCAGTTCGGCAGGCGTGCCATCAAACACGACTTTACCACTGGCAATCACCACATTACGGGTACACAGGGCATTCACTTCTTCAAGAATATGCGTGGAGATGATAATCGCTTTGTCTTCTGCCATTTCGTTAATCAGGGTACGCACTTCATGTTTCTGATTCGGATCCAGACCATCGGTCGGTTCATCCATGATCAATACCGGCGGGTTATGCAATATGGCCTGTGCCAGACCGACCCGACGTTTATAACCTTTGGATAAGGTTTCAATCGGTTGATACATCACATTAAGGACCCTGGCACGTTCAGCAGCAGATGCTACAGCACGTTTTTTATCCGCACCGGACAGGCCGCGAATATCCGCAATAAATTTAAGGAAACTGTCTGGCGTCATATCCGCATAGGCTGGCGCACCTTCGGGTAAATAGCCCAGGTTGGCCTTGACCGAAATAGGATCTGCCAGAACATCATAACCACAGACTCTGACCGTACCGCGAGTGGGTGCCAGAAAACCCGTTATCATTTTCATTGTGGTGGATTTACCGGCACCATTCGGTCCGAGAAAACCAAGTACTTCGCCTTTACTGACTGAGAAGGTTACCCCATCTACAGCTCGAATCTCGCCAAAATGTTTGGCCAGATCTTCAATCTCAACTCTGAGTGTCATTTTTAAAGCGTCCCCCGCTTCATCAAAAGCATTTTCAAACCGGGCATTATTCAGCCCCATTCACTATTACGTCAAGCTTATTAAAGTAAACTTTTCAGGAAATTATCCTGCATAATTATGGGAAACCGCTCCCGAAAGGCGTCAGCGCCCGTTGACCTTACATCGCCAGCCCCGCCGTAGAAAATTTTTTCATCCAGCCGGGTGAAACATGCGATGCCTGTCCAACAGGATCTTTACATTTTATTGCTGTTAAAAATACGCTATGGTGAAATCTGACAATTAATTCTTCTGGATGTTTTATGGCCGCAAATACTTTTATTCAGCGCACTCGTCAGCGGTGGTGGAATTTTATTGATTCCTTCCGCGATCCTGACAGCCGCCGACAAATATCCAAAGCCTTATTCGTGGCAATCGCCATCATTGTGTTTTTATTCATCGTGATCATGATTTGGTGGAGTTCAGCTCCGAGTGCTTTTGACCCCAAACAAAATGCAGTCGAAATAGCCGCTGAAAAACAGCATGATCTGGTGACCGGTTACACCTCCACTGCCACACTGATTACATTAGCCAACACCTTATTGGACAAGCCTGGTGGGTATTTAACCAATGACGTCATGCCACCATCGGTATGGATGGACAATATGCCTAATTGGGAGTTCGGCGTTCTGGTCCAGATTCGCGACTATTCGCGCGCGCTACGCAACGACATCAGCCGCTCCCAGTCACAATCTGCAGAAGATAAAGACTTAATCATTGCCGAACCACAATTTAATTTTAATTCAGACTCCTGGTTATTCCCCCCGACTGAAAGTGAATATCGTGACGGTATTAAAGCGCTTGAAAGTTATTTGGCCCGGCTCGCTGACGAGCAACGTGATGAAGCGCAGTTTTATGCCCGGGCAGATAACCTTGCCGCATGGCTTGGTATCGCTGAAAAACGTTTAGGCAGTCTGTCTCAGCGTCTCAGTGCCAGTGTGGGACAGGCGCGTATTAATACTGACTTAGCCGGTGACCCCAGTGCCCACCAATCGACGGTTACCCAAAATGAAAAAATAACAAAAACACCCTGGCTTGAAATTGATGATGTGTTTTACGAAGCACGTGGTTCTATCTGGGCGATGATTCATCTGCTTAAAGCAGCAGAACATGACTTTACTGATGTATTACAGAAAAAAAATGCACTTATCAGCTTACGGCAAATTATTCGTGAACTGGAAGCCACCCAAGCCACCGTATGGAGTCCAATTATTCTCAACGGCAGCGGTTTTGGTCTGTTTGCCAATCACTCATTAGTCATGGCTTCTTATGTTTCTCGGGCCAATGCCGCTATGATTGATCTGCGTCGATTGCTTGAACAGGGGTAAAATCAGAATATCGCGGTATTCAAACAGGTTCAGCAACAGATGAGTTTTAAAACTTCGGTTAAAATCCGGCTTCACCTCAATGACAAGATCGCGTTAGGCCCGGGCAAAGCTGATTTACTGGAAGCCATTATCCAGAATGGTTCTATCTCGGCTGCCGGCCGCGCGATGAATATGTCATATAAACGCGCATGGGATCTCGTCAACACCATGAATGAGAGTTTTGTTCAGCCTATAGTAACCACCGCTAAAGGTGGCAGCCATGGCGGCGGAGCGGAAGTAACCGAACTGGGTAAACAGGTATTAACGCAATATCGGCTAGCCCAGCTTCGTGCTGAACAGGCTATTGAAGACGAAATGCTTACTTTATCCCATCAACTCAAAAACTAATATCCGGTATATACGCTGAAATATTTCGTTTACAGCCCTCGATATGTATGATGAAATACATTGAATTTTTTCCAGACATTATCGAGCATTAACATGAAACGTTTTTCGATTGTATTGATACTCAGTTTGTTTCTGACCTCTCCGCTTTACGCCGACTCTTTACTGAAATTATCAACCACCACCAGTACAGACAATACCGGTCTGTTAGGCGTGCTAAATAAAGCCTTTACTAAATCAACCGATATCAAAGTAGCTGTGATCGCTGTTGGCACTGGTCAAGCCCTGAAGCTGGGAGCAAATGGTGATGTCGATGTTGCCCTGGTGCATGCCCCGCAAGCCGAACTTGAATATGTCGAAGAAGGTTATTTCATTGATCGTCGCTACGTTATGTATAACGACTTTGTTGTAGTGGGCCCGGCCGACGATCCCGCTGACATTGCGTCTGCTAAAAACATCACTGAAGTAATGCAAAAAATTGCCGAATCCGGCAGTCGCTTTGTTTCCCGTGGCGATGATTCCGGTACGCATAAAAAAGAACTTCAACTCTGGCAAGCCGCCAATATCAGCCCATCTGGCAGCTGGTATGTGCAAGCTGGCCAGGGCATGGGCGCTGTGTTGAAAATCGCTGACGAAATGTCAGGCTATGCATTAACCGATCGTGGTACTCAGATTGCGTATCAGGAGAAAATGCAATTGAAGCTGTTGTTTGAAGGCGGATCAATGCTGTCCAATCCGTATCACATTATGGCGGTAAACCCGGAAAAACATGCCCATGTGCAATCAACTATGGCAAAACAGTACATGGATTTTATGACCAGCGAAAAAGGCAAACAGATTATTGATACTTTCACAGTAAATAATCAGCAGCTGTTTTTTACCGCCACACCACCCAATAAATAAATAAAAGTAAATATTGAAATTCTGAAGCTTAACGTTAGCTATCGATATATATACAAAAATACATTGAGAAATATAAACGGATATAAAAATGACCCCATTTAAACTAAACCTCGGCGTTATTTCGCTATCTCTGGCATGCAGCGCTATCGCCTCAGCTGATTCAAGCTTTGACTTGGGTCGCATTGAAGTCAATGCAGTGCAACCGCTTCCAGCACTGGGATCAGCAACTATTGATGCCCAGACCATGCGTGATGAAAATCGTGAGACAGTCACTGAAGCGCTGGATAGACTGCCGGGTGTCACCGCCAATAATATCGGCCCGAGAAGTGAACAGATGGTGTTTGTCCGTGGATTTGATTTGCGTCAGGTTCCGGTATTTGTTGATGGTATTCCGGTTTATATTCCATACGATGGTTATGTAGATTTAGGCCGCTTTACGACATTTGATTTAGCAGAGATCAATGTTTCAAAAAGCTTCAGCTCTGTTTTATATGGCCCTAATACACTTGGCGGTGCCATCAACTTAGTAAGTCGCAAACCCACCGAAAAACTCGAAGGGGAAATTGGAGCCGGTTATAACGTGGGTGATCGAAGTGGCAGTGATGGCAAACGTACCTGGCTGAATCTCGGCAGTAATCAAGGCCTGTGGTATGCCCAGCTGGGTGCCAGTTATCGTCAGCAAGACAGTTTTTCGCTGTCAGATGATTTTAATTCCACTGAAGCCCAGGGCGCTGGTTTGCGTAATAATGCCGATCGTAAAGATACCAAGCTCAATATCAAGCTGGGATTAACACCCAACTCAACTGATGAATACGCCATCGGCTATGTCAAACAGGACGGTGAAAAAAATACGCCTCCCTATGCCGGTGATAATCCCGATGTCCGTGTCCGTTACTGGCAATGGCCTTATTGGGATAAAGAAAGTGTTTATTTCATCAGTAATACAGCGATCGGGGATGATAGCTATATCAAGACGCGTCTGTATTACGACAGCTTTGATAATCTGCTTTCCAGTTTCGATGATGACACTTACACCACGCAAAATCGCCCTTATGCCTTTGACAGTTTTTACGATGATGAAACCTACGGTGCCAGTGTTGAATTTGGCAAAACGCTAGGCCGGCATGATGTCAAACTGGCAGCCCACTATAAGTTTGATGAACATACAGAAAACGATCTAGGCGAACCAGTCAGAACCTTTCAGGACAAGACAACCTCTTTAGCTATTGAAGACACTATTCGTCTGACCGAGAGACAATATCTGGTGGCTGGAGCAAGCTATGACAGACGCCGCAGTGATCAGGCAGATGATGTAGCAACAGGACAGCCTTTTGAGACTAATGATGCCAACTCATGGAACCCGCAGATTGGATACTTTATCGACATTGATGATCGTAATGAAGCCCGCCTGACACTGTCGAAAAAATCCCGCTTCCCCACTATTAAAGATCGCTATTCCTATCGGTTTGGCTCTGCCCTGCCTAACCCCGGACTTGATGCCGAGCAATCCCGAACCATTGAAACTGGCTGGGTACATAAAGTGGGCACCACCGCACGATTTGAGGCGGCTGTATTTTATAGTGATATCAAGGATCTGATTCAGGAAGTCAGCATTACCCCTGACCTGTTCCAGTTTCAAAATGTTGGCGAAGTGACTGCCAAAGGCTTGGAACTCAGCAGTGATTTCTGGCTTGGCGATTGGGAGTTTGGTGGTCATTACAGCTATCTGGATCGGGAAAATAAAAGCTCCGATCTCAAGCTGACAGACG
>NZ_DCSO01000093.1:2910-14257 GCF_002325665.1 Methylophaga sp. UBA1464 | reverse complement strand
CACCTGGCATATTACCCAACCATTCAGCGTATCGGCCACTAGCCAATATGAAAGCGAACGTGACACCACGACCGATGGTGAACGTCGAGCCGATGCCTTCACCATTGCCGGTCTTCGCGCCAGTTATGCTTTTGATAAGGGTGTGACTGCCAGAATGGGCATTGAAAACCTGTTTGATAAAAATTACGGCTATCAGGAAGGCTTCCCGGAAGCAGGCCGCACTTATTACGCTAATCTGAGTTATCAATTCTAATGCTGAAAAATCTGCATTTTTTCGCGCTGACCGGTTTGCTGATCTTCTCCGGAGCGGCAAAAGCCGTCACACTGAATGTGATGACCAGCTACCCACAACCCGTGGTCATGGTGATGCAGCAGGCGTTTGAAGAGGCTCACCCCGATATCGAACTGAATATTCTGTGGCGCAGACCGCATGATGCCCTGTCAATGTTGCTGCAAGAGGAATCTGAACAGGTTGATGTAATCTGGATGCCTTCCGTACGTACCTTTTTGAGCTTAAAAGCGCATGGAAAATTAGCACAGCTCAAAACAAACCGTGAAGGTTTGCCAATATTGCTGGGTGAAACAGCGATATCGGATCCAGAAGGTTATTTCATTGCAACGGAAGTCGCCGGATACGGCTTATTCTTTGAACCAGAAAAACTGAAACAGACCGGACTGGCCGTTCCCGATGAGTGGCAGGATCTTCTGGAAGCTGAGTGGCAGGACAATATCGCGTTACCGATTCCATCCGAAGTCAGTTTTGCCAATATGCTTATCGATCAGCTATTACAGGCTGAAGGCTGGCAAAGCGGCTGGAATCAATGGCAGCAGATTGCCGCCAATAGCCATTTAATGGGGCGTGGTGGCATGTTCACCACCGAAGCGGTTTTAGCAGGTCAGGCCAAAGTCGCTTTTACCATGGATTTTTTTGCCGCCTCCAGTATTGCCAATGGGGCCAATGGCAAGTTTATCTACCCGAAACAAACGGCTTTTAATCCGGCTCACATTGGCATTTTATCTGTCACCACTCAGCCCGAAGCAGCGAATACCTTTGTTGACTTTATTGTCTCCGAGCCAGGGCAATCGTTATTACTGCACCCCGATTTACGCAAATTACCGGTTCGCCCCAGCGTTTACAGTCAGGCGTCAAAAATGCAGAACCCATTTGCCGGCAATATCCGCCATCAATATGATTATCAAACAGGATTGCAACGACGTGAGTTCAACGCCGTGGTATTTGATGCGGCGATTACCCTGCAGCATGACAAGTTAAAACAGGCCTGGCAGCAATGGCATCAATTGCAGCAAAACGCAGATGCCGAACAACTGGCAGCATTAGCTGAAATAAAAAGCCTTTTGCAGCATTGGCCAGTAGAAGAACCGGCAATGGATAACGTGGTATTGCAAGACTGTGCCCAACGTCATGATGATGACAAAAAACAGCAAAACTGTGAGGCATTTAAATCCGAGCTTGCCCAGTCATTTGAAAGGCAATATGACAAAGCCCTCACTATGCTGGCGCAATTAACCTCCAAACCATGATCCGTCTGATAGCCCTTATCTATATGGGCGTAGTTTTGTCAGAAAGTGTGTATGCCGAGGATTTACTGGAAACCACTGAGCTAAGTCGCCGCGCATTATCCATGCCGATGCCATTTTTGAATAGTGATCAGCAACTCGGACAATTTGCCGCTGGTCGCAGTCTGTTTAATCAGATGTGGGTGATTGCCCCATCAAATGATGAAGAAATTGATGGCCTGGGACCACTGTATAACAGCATTTCCTGCTTAGCCTGTCATGCCGGAAATGGTCGTGGCCGGGCGCCCGATGGTCCGACAGAAAAAATGCGTTCGATGCTGGTCCGACTTAGTATTCCGGGCGAGAATCCTTTTCATAGCGAACCACACCCGGTTTACGGTGGGCAATTACAGGAATTTGCTGTCCCCGGTGTGCCCGCAGAGGGCAGAGCCGAAGTTCATTATGAATATTCCAGCATCACACTCAGTGAGGGTGAAACGCTCACTATACGGAAACCATCGATTCAGCTGGTCAATCCTGGCTATGGTGAGTTTGGTGAGGTACTGACATCAGCACGGATTGGCCCGGCTTTAGTGGGAATGGGACTGATTGAGATGATTGATAAACAGGAAATTCTCAGCTGGCAGGATCCTGATGATAAAAATGCGGATGGCATTTCCGGACGAGTAAATTGGATAATCGATGAAGCGAGACAAACCCGGCATGTGGGACGGTTTGGCTATAAAGCCAATATTGCGACTTTAGATGAACAAATTGCCAGTGCGTTTCAGGCGGATTTAGGTCTCACATCAGCATTATTTCCTGAAGAAAACTGCAGTAGCGTTCAAACTGACTGCCAGCAAGCTGTTTCGGGGGGTGAGCCGGAACTCACAGCAGAACAATTACAAGCGGTGAGTTTTTACTTACAGTTTCTGGCCGTGCCGGCGCCACGGGATCAATCTGAACCTGAAGTAATTCGGGGTCGAGCAGTATTTGACGAGGCAGGTTGTACAGCCTGTCATCGTCCACAGCTCAAAACGTCTTTAACAGCCAAACCTGCAGCATTTGCCAATCGACTTATAGCACCTTATAGCGATTTTCTTTTGCATGATATGGGGGAAGAACTGTCCGATCATCGTCCTGATAATGGCGCCAGAGGATCGGAGTGGCGAACGTCACCATTATGGGGAATCGGGCTTGCAGAAAAGGTTGGTGACAAGGTCGGATATTTACATGATGGTCGGGCCACAACCTTGCTGGAAGCTATTCTCTGGCATGGCGGTGAAGCTCAAAAGAGTCGAGATGCGGTGATCACTATGCCTAAAGCGGATCGTGATGCTTTACTGCAATTTCTCAACGCTTTGTAGAAAAAAAGATGATGAAAACACACATGACCACTCAAACAATGTTGCGAATATTCTGGGTGATAATGATGATTGCACCACTCAATACGGCAAGGGCTGAGGGCATAACGCTATATGCCGCAGGTAGCCTGAAAACTGCTCTCGGCGAAGTATTGACGGCGTACAGACAACAGCATGGTATTGCGATTACCAGTCAGTTCGGACCGAGTGGGATCTTAAGAGAAGCCATTGAAACTGGGGAAAATGTTGATATCTTTGTCTCGGCGAATATGTCACATCCACAAACTCTCGCCGCTCAAGGCTGGGGAGAAACAGTAACGCTAGTGACCCGGAATCAACTGTGCGCCTTGGCTCAACCTGAAATTGAACTGACCACCAACAATTTTTTGGAAACGCTGCTCGATAAAAATATCCGGTTAGGGACTTCAACACCAAAATCCGATCCCAGTGGTGACTATGCCTGGGAACTGTTTCACCAAGCCGAAAAGAGTCATCCGGGTAGTTTAAAGTTACTGAGCAACAAAGCCCAGCAACTGACTGGCGGACCAGACAGCCCCAAAGCTCCGGAAAACCAAAATCAATATGCCTGGGTAATGCAACAAAACAACGTGGATGTATTTCTGACTTATTGCACTAATGCGGTATTGGCCCAACAAGAGCTGCCTGAGCTGCAGATAATCCAACTGCCAGAAAACCTTTCAGTCGGCGCGGAATATGGACTGATTATCCGTCATGGTGCATCGGCTGCAACCCAAAAACTGGCGATGTATCTGCTCAGCCCCGAAGGACAGAGCAGATTACATCGCCATGGCTTTACTGCTAAGTAATACGTTATTGATGGTTAAGGCTATATTTTAGAAAGCCCACTGACTGCGAACCTGGAACACATTAGGTTTCTTGCCATCATAGAGTGGCCCACCGTCAATATCCAATACATGCACATAATTCGCTGAGAAACGTAACATCGGCACCGGATACCAGTTCAGACCCAGCGTCATTGAATCGGCTTCGCCGCCATTAATCGCTCCATCATTCAAATCCAGTGAGCTGTATCGCATGGCCACTTCCCAGGCACCGATGCCACCATCACCCAGGCGACGATTAGGTTTAATGCCACCAAATACGCCGTTTTTATAAGGTCGGGATTCTCCGGTAAGTAAATAACTGCTCTGCACATACCAGCCATCAAAGTCGGCATCACTGATATTGTCACGATCCACTGAGGCGCGGATATATTCTGCCTGGGCAGTAAAAGGCCCCATTACCGTGGCGAGTTCCAGACCTGATTTCAGCATACTGTCGGCATTATCCAGCACTGACGTATCAACAATTCGCACACCGGAAACATTGGATTCCGCAGCCTGACTGAAACGTACTTCATTACTCGGTTGCAAATCACGATAATTTAAACCCAGACCAAAATGCAGCAGTTTACCGGGTTCATTGATTGGCGACAGGGTGCCACGTGAACTCCAGCCCCAACCTTCATCTTCATCACCGCCGGTATTACTAA
Organism: Methylophaga sp. UBA1464; assembly: GCF_002325665.1. NCBI lineage: Bacteria > Pseudomonadati > Pseudomonadota > Gammaproteobacteria > Thiotrichales > Piscirickettsiaceae > Methylophaga > Methylophaga sp. UBA1464. The sequence goes on along the minus strand of NZ_DCSO01000093.1, from coordinate 9,862 downwards.
CCGTGTCACCAAACACACCCGCTGCCAATGTCCAATACTGACTATTACGAGCGCCCATCACGCCGATATGCCGTCCGGCATTAAAGGCTGTGGGTAAAGCACGTTCCATAAACATGGTGTTATTGGCACTGATCATATAATCCAGACTGAACGGATCTTTAAAATTACCGACCATGATTTGATAGTTTTCAAACCCGTTATAACTAATGAACGCATCCGTAATACTGTCATTATCAAATTCATATTCGAGTTTATATCCCCAGTCACGATATAAAGTACCTGAGAGATATAACCGGGCACGCCGGATATCGGTTCCATCCCCCATATCCGGCGAACCGCCATAAGTAGCAGCATCAACCTGAACACGGCCACCGACTTTGGTTGAAAACTGGCCATCGCGGGTTTTCAGTGTTAACCCGCCATTTGTGGATATTTCTACATCAGAAGGTTTGGTCGCTTCAGCCAGCTTTTCATCAAGCTCGGCTTGTTGTTGTTCATTGGTTTTTTTGTTTTCTGCCAGTTCATCCATTAACCGACCGTATTGTTCATCGGTCACCATGCCGTTTTCGTGCAGCATATTAATCAGTGTTTCCAGCTCGGAGGCCTGGGTGGAAAAACTCAGAGATAAACCTATGGCGGCCGCCAACAGGTGTTTTTTAGATAGCATGTTAAAGTCCCTCAAAATGGATACGATAAAAATTCTGTAATATTATCGTCACATTCCGGGATCTTCTTAATTATTTTTTTATTAAAAACAGATTTATTTTTAATAATTGTGATGGACTACTTAATAAATACTTATAATAAATTAATCCATTGTTTTTAATGAATATATTAACTAAATTTAGTGAGAATCCGCTTTAATTTTATGTTATTGACACCACAATTCGTTTCTCTTAAAAATATAGGTAACGTGAGCAGTGACATTCGTTATTGAAGCGCCTTAAGCAATTGTAATATTTGTCTAAAAAGCCCACTGACTTCGCACCAGAAAGATACGTTGTTCCTGACCATCATTGGGTCCCCCGCTGACGTTCAGCACATCAATGTAGTTGGCTGAAAACCTCAGCATCGGTACCGGATACCAATTCACCCCATACGTGATGTTCTGAATTTCCCCCCCATCAATCAGTTTGTCATTCAGATCCAGGCTGCTGTAACGCAAGGTTAATTCCCACGCGCCGATACCACCATCGCCTAAACGCTTATTAGGCGAAGGGCTGCCAAAATCGCCACGCTGGTAATTTAATGAGTCATCGGTCAGGAAGAAGCCGGTTTGGAAATGCCAGCCGCTGAATTTCAAATCGTCAGCACTGCTACGTTCAACGGTGGTTAATACATATTCAGATTGCGCCGACAACCGACCATTTATCATCGCCCACTCTGCGCCGTAACGGGTAAAACTATCCGTATTAAAAATCTCACCGGTATCAACAATATTATTGCCGGCAACTCTGGCTTCTGGTTCATCACTGAACTCGATGACACCAACATCTTCAACATTGCGGTACATGCTGGCGATACCAAAATGCAGTAATTTATCTTTTTCGTTATTAATCGGAGCAACCGTAAAGCGGGCTCCGACTCCCCAGCCTTCATCGACAATCGGATTCTGCCGGGTCGCTGTTTCGCCAAACAAACCGGCGGCAGCAGTCCAGTGCTGTTTTTTGGTATCGGCCATAACACCGATATAACGATCGCCACCAAAGGCACCCAATAAACTACGTTCTATCAATTGCGAGTTACTGGAGCTGCTACGGTATTGCAGTTGGAACGGGATCTCCATCAGACCTACCCGTAAACGGGTATCTTCAAACCCCAGATAAGATATAAATGAATCACGCATTTTGCCGCCGTCGGCAAAATCATAATCAAGCTGAAAACCCCAATCCCGATACATACGTCCGGTCCAGGCCAGTCTGGCACGGCGGATATTGGTGCCATCACCCATTTCCGGATCGCCTTTGTAATCGGCTGCATCGATCATCAAACGGCCACGTAAACGGGTCTCAAACTCACCATCGGTCGTTCTGACACGCAGGCCACCTTTAGTAGTGACTTCCACTTCCGGCGGCTGCGTGGCTAATTCAAGTTTTTCGACAATTTCCTGTTTTTCTTTTGCTGATTTCTGTTGGTTCTGTTCCAGCTCTGCTAACAAACGACCATATTGTTCTTCGCTAACCATGCCATTTTCATGCAACATATCGATCAATAGGCGTAATTCTGAGGCTTGGCTGACCATAGGCAAAGCGAGAAACACGGCGAAAACCAGTTTTAAAATCAAATGAGGCATAAATGAACTCAGCATTAAGTTGAACTGATCGGGAGGTTATACCCTCTCGAACATAGGAAAAATTCCTATACGTAGTTTAGAGGACAGATACTGAATTCAAACTTAATTTTGAAAATTACATTGTGGACAGAGCAACGTTTTTTAAACAAAACGTTGCCAGTGACCGGATTTACCGCCAGCTTTTTCCAACAGACAGACATCGGTGATCACCATGCCGCGATCCACGGCTTTACACATATCGTAGATAGTCAACAGCGCCACTTGTACCGCAGTAAGTGCTTCCATTTCCACTCCGGTTTGGCCAGAGGTAGCGACTTCAGCCTGACAATTCACGGCATTATTAGCTGCATCCATTACAAACTCGACAGATACTTTGGTTAACGCCAGTGGATGACACAGTGGAATCAAATCCGAGGTGCGTTTGGCCGCCATAATGCCGGCAATGCGGGCAATGCCCAGGACATCCCCTTTTTTATGATTGCCCTGCTCAATCAATTTCAGGGTTTCCGGCAACATGATAATCCGGCCAGTAGCGATGGCCTTGCGCTGTGTCACGGCTTTATCGCCAACATCGACCATATGCGCTTCACCGGCCTGATTAAAATGCGTTAACTCTGCCATTTTGGGTGTTATCCTTATGTTTTAAACAAGGAAACAATCAACCAGATGTCTATTCAAGTCAAATTTTTTGCCAGTCTGCGTGAAAGTCTGGGACAGAGTGAGACTACGGTAGAACAGGCCTCTACTGTTACCGAAGTCTGGGATCTGGCAACCCAGTCCGCCACGCCCCCCAATAATCTGCTGGTCGCCGTTAATCTTGACTACGCCAATATGCAAAGTCAGGTGAAAGACGGTGATGAGGTCGCTTTTTTCCCACCGGTCACCGGAGGTTAATTATGGCCACGCATATTCTCGATGAAGACTTTCAGCCTTATCAATGGCTCAGTGAGTTTTCGCAGCAGATGCCTGCGGGCAGAGATGGCGCAGCCGCCAGCTTTATCGGAACCATGCGTGATTATAATGATGACGCTACCGTCAGAACCATGACGCTGGAACATTATCCCGCCATGACTCAGCGTTATCTCGAACAATTGGAAAAACAGGCTAAAACCGACTGGCCGTTAAATGATTGTTTGATCGTGCATCGCGTCGGTGAAGTGTTTCCCGGTGAAGCCATAGTATTAATCGGCTGCTGGTCAGCCCATCGCCGTGCCGCTCTGGATGCCTGCAACTGGCTGATTGAAGAGCTGAAATATAAAGCGCCGTTCTGGAAAAAAGAACAGAACCCGAGTGGCGAACGCTGGGTGGAATCCAATACCGACGGTTTATAGGAGCTGACTATGATTACCGGAATTTATGCCGCATTGGCTGCGTTGATGGTAGTCACTTTAGCTCGCAATGTGATCGGCCTGCGAAGGCAACATAAAGTGGCTTTAGGCGATGGCGGACATCAGGATTTACTCGCGGCCATTCGCGCCCATGCCAATGCCATTGAATATCTGCCGATTGGTTTGCTGCTGTTATTACTATTGGAACTCAGTCAAGGACCAGCCTGGTTAATTCATTCACTGGGCAGCCTGTTTATTATCGGTCGAATGATTCACGCCAATGGCGTCAGAAAAGCCATCATTCCCCGACGGATTATTGGTATGCAATTCACCATCTGGCTGCTGATCATTATGGCCGTGTTGAATCTGTTGGCTTTTGTCGGTATTCAATTACCGGGCTGAGTCGTCGTCATCCAATCCCAACTCTGACCAAATCGCATCAACCCGAGCGACAATCGCCGGATCTTTCTCAATTGGCCTGCCCCACTCGCGGTTGGTTTCGCCGGGCAGTTTATTGGTGGCATCCATCCCCATTTTGGAACCAAGCCCTGATACCGGTGAAGCAAAATCCAGATAATCAATCGGCGTGTTTTCTATTAAAACCGTATCCCGAGCCGGATCCATCCGTGTGGTAATGGCCCAAATCACATCCTGCCAATCGCGCACGTTCACATCATCATCGACGACGATAACGAATTTTGTATACATAAACTGCCGTAAAAATGACCAGACACCCATCATCACCCGCTTGGCATGACCGGCATATTGTTTTTTCATGCTGACCACGGCCATCCGATATGAACAGCCTTCGGGCGGCAAATAAAAATCGACAATCTCTGGAAATTGCTTCTGCAGAATCGGTACAAATACTTCATTGAGTGCCACACCTAAAATCGCCGGTTCATCAGGTGGACGACCGGTATAAGTGCTGTGATAAATCGGGTTTTTACGCTGAGTAATTCGCTCAATGGTAAATACCGGAAAGCTGTCGATTTCATTGTAATAACCCGTGTGATCACCATACGGCCCTTCCGGTGCCATATCATCCGGGTAGATAAAGCCTTCCAATACAATCTCGGCTTGGGCAGGCACTTGCAAATCACTGCCGATACATTTCACTAACTCGGTTTTGCTACCGCGTAGCAGACCAGCAAACGCATATTCAGAAAGCGTGTCTGGAACGGGGGTCACCGCACCTAAGATAGTCGCCGGATCACAGCCCAGCACCACAGCGATTGGAAACGGTTCGCCAGGATGCGTTTGCTGCCATTCTTTAAAATCCAGTGCCCCACCACGATGCGATAACCAACGCATGATCACCCGGTTTTTACCAATAACCTGCTGCCGATAAATACCTAAATTCTGCCGGGTTTTATGCGGCCCTTTGGTGACCACCAAACCCCAGGTAATTAAAGGTGCCGCATCTTCCGACCAGCACAGTTGAATTGGATATTCACCCAGATCAATGTCATCGCCTTCAATCACCTGCTCCTGACAAGGGGCTTTTTTCACCACCTTCGGGCCCATATTCAAAACCTGACGAAAGATCGGCAACTTATCCCAGGCGTCTTTCATACCTTTCGGTGGTTCAGGCTCTTTTAGAAAAGCCAGTAACTTGCCGACTTCACGTAACGCCTCAACCGAATCCTCACCCATGCCCAGCGCCACCCGTTTAGGTGTACCAAACAGATTAGCCAATACTGGAATCTTGCTACCCTTCGGGTTCTCAAACAGAATCGCCGGACCACCAGCACGCAATACCCGATCACAAATCTCCGTCATCTCTAGGTGGGGATCTACCTCGGTTGTTATGCGTTTTAGTTCTCCCTGTTTTTCCAGGTTGGTGATGAAGTCTCTTAGGTCGGTGTATTTCATTCTATTAGATGTTTTTATTGAATTAGTTGTAGCTTAACAGCTTTACCAATTAGTTTGATAAGATTGGACTTCATCTCAAAACAGGTAGAAATGATGTGTTGAGTGATAGGGATATTAAACATCGCTTTGTAAATCGGGAAGGTATATACAAAGAAGGTGGAACATTAATTCACTTAACGATCAGTGATATTCAAAGTATAAATAAATCATTGAGTGTTACTTGTAGATTCCACAGTACTCCAGGTTTCAGCAATATCACTACAAGCAATTTTTTATTCACCGATATGTATCCAGATGGATTTCAACTATCTGGATCAGGGTACGGCTTTGGAACAATTCGATTAATTACCGACATAGAATCTCTAAAAAAGGACTACACAAAAATACATTCTCTTGAACATTCGAACAATCCAGAATCAACTTGGCCATCTGAAAATACCGGAGAAAATCTAAAAAAAATTTTTAGGGCGACTGTTTTTCATCATAAAACGAGATTTAGCATACCGAGTTTAATTCAAAGGAAGCTCAAAAAACCTGATGAAGAATATATCAACGAAATAATAGATAAAGTCTATTTTGAAAAACCTGATTCATTTATTAAATGGCCTAAAAATAAAATTATTTTCATGCCTGATGCTGTACGTCAAAAATTTCATGTTTACAGCAATGAGCAATTACTTACTTTAAAAACTGCTGGTATATCTCCTGACCGTCGTTCAAATGGTCCAGCAATTATGGCTTTTTTGCTCGCAGGAGGTGAAAGACCAATTCGTGATAATGGCCATGGCTGGAGTATTCATCATATCTATGATGGCAAGCGGCCATTCCCAAACTCTGGCGCATCTAAAGTATGTCATGCTGTAAAAGAACATGGCCACTTTACTAACTCAGCCGGTCTTGTAGCGTTACATCCAATAGCTGATGGAATCGCATCAGAATCCTCTTATTTTGCATGGCTATTGAGGTTGGAAGCTTATAAACGGTTTTTATATGACCCTAATAAAGTATTTTCAATAATGTAGTTCACATCATTAAGTTTATCCGATGCACTGCCAAAGTGAATCAGGGAGAAAAGAACAGGTGTTCGGTCATTTTATTATAAGCCCCCTAATCCCGTTATATGGTGACGAGTAGCGACTTTTTGTCAGGAATAGAAACTTGCCTGTCTGATTCATGGCATCCATGCCACTCACCCTTTTAGCGCGTCCGGCGTCCAAATTTGTTCCAGACAAATTTGTCGCTTCGGTCAAACAACCGTTATGCTGATACGAGCAGCTTTGCGATGCTCGGCTTCGCATAAGGACATTATCAACGCTTTTCGTAGGTTGGCGCTGAGTTTACGAAGCCCAACATTATTAAAATTCACGTCAAGATTGTTGGGCTTCATTGCATTCAGCCCAACCTACAGCCACTCCCTAAATCCCCTTTTGTGTTGCCGATAAAAATGGTTATCTCA
>NZ_DCSO01000093.1:2366-2674 GCF_002325665.1 Methylophaga sp. UBA1464 | reverse complement strand
GGAGCCGCAGGCCAACACAAGGGGTGCCCTGGGGTTGTTAGGGGAATGGGCACGCATTCCCCTGACTCGACATTAAGTCGAAATAATCTTGTTAAATATCACACCGGTTTAAATATACCTATGCAAATTGTTGGGTTTCATTGCATTCAACCCAAACATAAAGGCTGACTGGGCATGACGGAAACTCCCTTCGGTCAAACATCCGTCATGCGATCCGACCAGCTCTGCGATGCTCAGCTTCGCATAAGGGCATTAGAGGGTCGGCGACAAAATCCCCTTTTGTGCTGCCGATAAAAATGGTTATCTCA
>NZ_DCSO01000093.1:1131-2274 GCF_002325665.1 Methylophaga sp. UBA1464 | reverse complement strand
GATAAAAATGGTTATCTCAGGATTAGAAATCGGAATGTCTGATTCGTGGCATCCATGCCACTCACCCTACGGCGGCTCCGGCGTCCAAATTTGTTCCAGACAAATTTGTGAGCGAAGCGAGTTTGGTGAGTCTCCCTGACAAAAAACGCAACGCAGTGAAGCCGCAGGCCAGCACAAGGGTTGCCCTGGGGTTGTTAGGGGATGGGCACGCACAAATTCGTCGGGAACGAATTTGAACTGCGAAGCAACCTGCTTGCAGGTGAGCCACAGGGATGTGGCTTATTACTCCCCTGACTCGACATTAAGTCGAAATAAATTTATTAAATATCAAATCGGTTTAAATGGACCCATGCCGATTGTTGGGTTTCGTACCTCAACCCAACCTACAAATGTCATTAGATTCCCACATGCGCGGGAATGACAGCTATCTGTTGAACTTCATTGCATTTAACCCAAATTAACAGGCAACAAATTATATTTTAAGCGTTTGATTTAAATTTATTTTTCAAAATTTTAAAACGGCTAAGAGCACATTTCACAAAATTGCCATCTTTATGTTTGAATTGCTTCTTCAACGCTTTTTTAACTTCCCAAGTACCTTTATACCCATTCGGAAAGACGACTAAATCTCCCGCTTTAAATGTCGTCGCGGAGCCACCATCATTAGGCGTCATGACACATTCGCCTTCAACGATAAACGCGATTTCTGTGGTCACAAATGACCATGGAAAGGTTGAGACTTCTTTTTCCCATGTTGGCCAGTGAGCAACGCCCAATTCTTTTAAACGTGCTGCACTAGGGTTGTTATCAACTGTAATTTCTTTCATTTTCTTTCCTAAATTTTTGATTTATTCCCAAAACCAGACTGATTTGAGACGTTTGAACTACCCTATTTTGCCTGTCTTTTAGCGATAAACCGAATTTATCGACCACATGCCATGTTTAGACCGAGGGCAATTTGCCATAATGGGTATTTTAATGGCTTACTGATTTTCTTATGCAACACGTCGGGCAAACCGCACTCACTGTTTTACAAAGCGTATTTGGTTTCAGCGATTTTCGCCATAACCAGCAAACTATTGTAGATCAGGTAATTGCTGGTGGTGATGCGCTGGTTTTGATGCCAACCGGTGGCGGCAAGTC
>NZ_DCSO01000093.1:309-1025 GCF_002325665.1 Methylophaga sp. UBA1464 | reverse complement strand
GGCGTGAATGCGGCCTTTCTGAATTCCAGCTTATCGGCTGCTGAAGCCAATGCTGTTGAGTCTGCGCTTGAGGCCGGTGAAATCGATTTGTTGTATATGGCACCTGAGCGTTTGTTAAATCAACGCACGCTGACGATGTTGTCACGCATACAGGTGTCACTGTTTGCCATTGATGAAGCGCATTGTGTGTCGCAATGGGGCCATGATTTTCGCCCGGAATATCAGCAACTGCGCATGTTGCATGAACGCTTTCCGGATATCCCGCGTATTGCGCTGACCGCCACGGCGGATAAACGTACTCGCGTTGAAATCATCGAACAGCTCAATCTGCATGACGCCAATGTCTATCTGAACAGTTTTGACCGGAGCAATATTTTTTATGCCATTGCCGAAGCCAATCAGGCTAAACAACAGCTTTGGCAGTTTATTGAAACCCAGCATGCCAACGATGCCGGGATTGTTTATTGCCTGTCTCGTAAAAAGGTCGATGCGATTGCCGAGTGGCTGACCGATCAGGGTCGCATCGCTTTGCCCTATCACGCCGGTTTAACCTCACAAATGCGGGCAAATCATCAACAACGTTTTTTACGCGAAGAAGGCGTGATTATCGTCGCCACTATTGCCTTTGGTATGGGCATTGATAAACCCGATGTGCGTTTTGTGGCGCATTTAAATCTGCCCAAAAATATCGAAGCCTATTATCAGGAAACCGGCCG
>NZ_DCSO01000093.1:0-239 GCF_002325665.1 Methylophaga sp. UBA1464 | reverse complement strand
GCCTATTATCAGGAAACCGGCCGCGCCGGTCGTGATGGTTTACCGGCTAATGCCTGGATGGCGTATGGCCTGCAAGATGTTATTACCCTGCGTCAGTTTATGCAGAATTCTGATGCACCAGATCTGATTAAACGGGTCGAACATCACAAGCTCGATGCAATGTTGGGCCTATGTGAATCCATCAGCTGCCGGCGGCATGCCCTGCTCGCCTATTTTGATGAAACGTCACCGGAAACCTG
>NZ_DCSO01000086.1:34226-38113 GCF_002325665.1 Methylophaga sp. UBA1464 | reverse complement strand
ACGCATCTCATCAAAGTAGGTCAAAGCACAAACGGCTTTTTCAGGGTAGCCTTTTTTTATTATTTAACAGTTAGTCCCGGCGACCCACTTGGATACAGTGGTCGGTTTTTGCTCCTGCAAAACCGATATACACTATATCCTTATAAATAACAAAAAAGCTCCTGAACCTTACTAATAGTAATACCGGTAACCAAATCGAGGGTGGTACCAGTATCTATTATAATAACCGTGGTAAGGATAAAAACCATTAAAGTAAAAAGGGTCATAAAATGGGTCACGCTGAACAGATTGGTAGCGTTGCCATTTATACAATGATGAAACTTTGATGATGGGCATGCTTAACTCTTTTTTATCTACTTGCCTTGTCGCCTCGCCGTCAACTTTTCCAGAGAAAGTCAGCAAAGTGCCTTCTTTGTATACAACAGGATCAATGAAGTCCGAAGTCCTGGCCAGAAAGCGGCCTTCACTCGCTTGATTTGTAATCGGTTTGCCGTAATGATTAAGTGGATATTGAACCATTTGAATAATTGAAAATTCGTGATTATTTTCAACACTGACAACTTCGCCTCCCCAGCGAACTTCCTGGTTTGAAAAGTTTTCGATTGTTCCTTGTATTTCATTAAGCTGAATATCATTGGTTGGAGCAGTACTAATCTGTTTTGGGATATTGCTGCAACCTGACAATAAAGCTAGCAAAAAACTTGTCACAACGATGGCAGACATTTTTTTCATTTGCGACTCTCTTTGTAATGGTTTACTTTGTACCTACTTAGAACAAAACAGCTGTACTATAAGTTTCACAAACAATCCATCTTATCTGTACATTCTATGAACTGGGATATTTTTCCCAAAAATGCTGGACGGTTTATAATATTACTGATATTCTTTCTGGCAATTTTCCGGTTTAACCTCCCACAACTCCATAAAATCGCGTTCTCCGCGCGCATTCAAGGCAATTCTGATATAAAAACCCATTTAGGTAATACATGAATCTGACAGAACTAAAAAAGCAGTCTGCTGCTGAATTAATGGAACTAGCGTTATCCATGAATCTAGAGGGCCTGGCCCGCAATCGTAAACAAGAACTTATTTTCGCATTGGTCAAAGCGCATGCCAAACAAGGTGATGATGTTTATACCACCGGAGTTTTAGAATTATTACCTGATGGTTTTGGATTTTTACGTTCTCCTGAAGACTCCTATGTTGCCGGCCCAGATGATATTTATGTTTCACCAAGTCAGATTCGTCGGTTTCATTTACGAACTGGGGATACGATAAAAGGAAAAATCCGTCCTCCTAAAGATAGTGAACGTTATTTTGCCTTGGTAAAAGTTGATGAAATCAACTATGAAAAACCTGAGAATTCACGAAATAAAGTCCCATTTGAAAATTTGACGCCACTATTCGCCAATGAACGTTTTAATCTTGAGCGTGGTAATGGCAGTACGGAAGATTTAACTGCTCGTATAATTGACTTAGCCTCGCCGATTGGTAAAGGCCAGCGCGGATTGGTTGTTGCACCACCAAAGTCTGGTAAAACTATGATTTTGCAATCAATAGCACAGTCAATTGCCAGCAATTATCCTGACAGTACATTGATCGTCTTGTTAATTGATGAACGTCCGGAAGAAGTAACTGAAATGCAACGCTCGGTTAAAGGTGAAGTTGTTTCAAGTACCTTTGATGAGCCCGCAACGCGCCATGTACAAGTTGCTGAAATGGTTATCGAAAAAGCGAAACGTCTGGTTGAGCATAAACACGATGTGGTTATTCTGCTGGACTCCATCACCCGTCTGGCTCGGGCATACAACACAGTATCTCCTTCTTCAGGTAAGGTTTTAACAGGTGGTGTAGATGCAAATGCCTTGCAACGTCCAAAACGTTTCTTCGGTGCGGCGAGAAATATTGAAGAGGGTGGCAGTCTGACCATTATTGCCACCGCTTTGATCGAAACTGGGTCGAGAATGGACGAGGTAATTTTCGAAGAGTTTAAAGGTACGGGTAATATGGAAGTATTGCTTGAACGTAAATTAGCTGATCGTCGTATTTATCCTGCTATTAACGTAACCCGCTCAGGTACTCGGCGAGAAGAATTACTGACCAATGAAGAAGATTTACAGAAATTGTGGATCCTTCGGAAAATTCTGGCACCAATGGAACCGATCGAAGCGATGGAATTCCTGATGGATCGCCTCAAATCTACTAAAACGAATGTTGAGTTTTTTGACTCAATGAAACAAGGTTAAAGATAAGTTTGTCGAAAGACTTGGTTGTTTTACCCCCGGCAATTTTTTTGATGGGTCCAACGGCCGCCGGTAAAACCGATATGGCAATATTTCTGGCTCAGAATCTGCCAGTTGAAATAATAAGTGTCGATTCTGCGCTTATATATAAGAATATGGATATTGGCACGGCCAAGCCTGATGCAGCGTTGCTAAAGCAATTTCCACATCATTTAGTTGATATTATCGATCCGAAACAGGCTTATTCAGCTGGTCGGTTTCGTCAAGATGCATTAGCTTTAATGGCGGATATTACAAAGCGTGGCAATATTCCGTTACTTGTTGGAGGTACCATGCTGTATTTCAAAACATTGCAGTATGGTATTGCCGAATTACCTGAAGCCGACTTAGCAGTCAGGACCAGGCTGGAGCAGGAATCCAAACAATTTGGTCTGTCGCACTTGCACCAACGTTTAAATGATGTTGATCCTGTTTCTGCTGCACGCATTCATGTTAATGATCCACAAAGATTATTACGGGCTTTGGAAGTGTATGAGATTTCCGGGAAATCGCTTACTGAATTGACAAAACAATCAGATTTTTTGCTGCCGTATCAAGTCATAAAAATTATTCTGTCACCATTTGATAGAAAAATTCTTCACCAACGTATAGCAAAACGTTACAAAATGATGATTCAGACAGGATTTATTGAAGAAGTTAAAAAGCTTCGGGCGCGAGGTGATTTGCATGCTGCACTTCCATCGATTCGCGCAGTTGGATACAGACAAGCCTGGTCTTTTCTGAATGGTGATTATGATGAAGCTACTTTTATCGATAAAGCGATAATCGCGACAAGACAAATGGCGAAACGCCAATTAACTTGGTTACGAGCTCAAAATGATGGTGTCTGGTTTGATAGTGGTAAAGATTTGCCAAAGGAACCGGTATTGGATTTTCTTCGCCGCACCCTGTCAGAATCCGATAATGCTTGACGATTCTGTGCAGCCTTTTAGAATGCCTATTAAACTTTGATGTTCAACAATAATAACAATGATGGAGTCGACAATGGCTAAAGCCCAATCCTTGCAGGATCCTTTTTTGAATGCATTACGTCGAGAAAATGTTCCAGTTTCGATTTATTTGGTAAACGGTATCAAATTACAGGGTCAAATTGACTCCTTTGACCAATTTGTCATCCTATTGAAAAACTCGGTCAATCAAATGGTGTACAAACACGCTATTTCAACGATTGTGCCTGCCAGAAATGTTCAGATAACCCAAGAAGAATAAGGGAGTTTATTGATTGTTTGACCGGCCTGATAGCAATGCAGCTTTTGAAGAAAACGCCGAACAAGAATCGGTTGTTTTGGTTCACCTTGATTTTAATGACCGTGGTTTTGATGAAACCCAACAGGAATTTCTAGAACTGGTTAATTCAACTGGCGCTAACATATCAGCGGTGGTGCATGGCAAACGCCAGCGTCCCGATTCAAAATATTTTGCCGGAACCGGTAAAGTAGAAGAAATAGCCGAATTAGTTGCTGCCAATGATGCTGCTGTTGTCATTTTTAATCATGAACTTTCACCCAGCCAGGAACGTAATCTGGAACAGCGTTTAAAATGTCGTGTGTTAGGCCGAACGGGTCTGATACTCGATATTTTTGC
>NZ_DCSO01000086.1:33905-34112 GCF_002325665.1 Methylophaga sp. UBA1464 | reverse complement strand
GGTCTGATACTCGATATTTTTGCCCGAAGAGCTCGTTCACATGAAGGCAAGCTTCAGGTTGAATTAGCGCAATTACAGCATCTTTCTACACGATTAGTACGCGGCTGGACTCACTTAGAAAGACAAAAAGGTGGTATCGGTTTGCGCGGACCAGGTGAAACGCAGCTTGAAACTGATAGACGCTTGCTGGGTCAACGCATTAAATCT
>NZ_DCSO01000086.1:33168-33765 GCF_002325665.1 Methylophaga sp. UBA1464 | reverse complement strand
TAAATCAACACTTTTTAACAGAATGACGGCATCAGATGTCTATGCAGATAACAGATTGTTCGCAACACTGGATCCTACATTGCGTCGACTGAGATTAGCAGATACCGAACCCCTGATATTAGCCGATACCGTTGGATTTATCCGCCAGTTGCCACATGATTTGGTTGAGTCTTTCAGCTCTACACTGGAAGAAACGCGGGATGCATCTCTCTTATTGCATGTAGTCGATGCAGCGGCTGTGGACAGAGATGAGCTAATGAAACATGTTGATGATGTGCTGCAGCAAATTGGTGCTGATGAACTCCCTCAACTTATTATTTACAATAAAATTGACCGCTTGGAAAATGTTCAGCCAAAACTTGAAAGAGACCAGCAGGGAAAAATTTGTCGTATCTGGCTGTCAGCCCATACTGGTGAAGGCTTGGATCTTCTAAGACTGGCACTACAAGAATATTTTCCTGAGCAACTCTCAGCGATTGAATCAGTCAATTAAAGCGGACTTTTGGTTGCTATCGGCACCCATGTCCGTAAAATAGATTCATTCGGTTCCCATATTGAAAATCTTAAATTAAATTTTGGAGCGGTACATGGCTTGGA
>NZ_DCSO01000086.1:22947-33154 GCF_002325665.1 Methylophaga sp. UBA1464 | reverse complement strand
TGGAACGAACCCGGCAGTGGTGATAAAGACCCATGGGGTAAGCGTGGTGGTGGAAATGATGGCCCCCCTGATCTAGATGAAGTAGTCAAAAATCTGCAGCGAAAATTTGCTGGAATGTTCGGCGGAAATAGTGGTGGTAACAGTAATAACCAACCACCAGAAGGAGGCAGTAAATCAGGATCAATTGGCGCGGGATTAATCGCTGCCGTTATTTTGCTGGTGTGGTTGCTCTCCGGTATTTATATCGTTGAACCTGCAGAACGAGGTGTTGTGCTGCGTTTTGGTCAGTATAGTCACACCTCGATGCCTGGCCCTCACTGGCATTTCCCATATCCTATTGATCGTGTTGAAGTGGTTGATGTCGCAAAAATACGATCTGTTGAGATCGGTTATCGGTCTGCGGGTGGCAGACCTGAAAGCAATGTTTTGTCTGAGTCGCTGATGTTGACGAATGATGAAAATATTGTGGATTTAAAAATTGCCGGACAATATCGCATCAATGATGCAGCTCAATATTTGTTTAACGTTCGTACTCCTGACACTATTCTTCGTCAAATGATGGAAAGTGCTGTACGTGAAGTTGTTGGGCAATCGACCATGGACTTTGTTTTAACAGAAGGCCGGAGTGAGGTGGCAACAAGAACTGAACAACGTCTGCAGGCTATGTTGGATGCACATGCTACCGGCTTAACCGTGACCAGTGTCAGTATGCAAGATGTTCAGCCACCGGAGCAGGTCCAGGATGCATTTGCTGACGTGGTTAAAGCACGTGAAGATGAAGTTCGGGCAAAAAATGAAGCTGAAGCCTATTCAAACGATATTATTCCACGTGCCCGTGGTCAGGCTTTCCGTGTGATTCAGGAAGCCGAAGCTTATAAAAGCCAGGTGGTTGCCAAAGCAAATGGTGAAGCCAGTCGTTTTGTACAAGTAATGACTGAATATGAAAAAGCACCTTTAATTACTCAAGAGCGCCTCTATATCGATGCGATGGAATCGGTTTACAGTCGTAGTCAAAAAGTGATGGTTGACGTGGATAGCGGCGGCAACAATGTTCTTTACCTGCCACTTGATAGAATGCGTGGCAGTGGTAATGCACCCCGTGTGGATTTAAATAATTTAAATTATCCAACTACCAACAACCCCCAATCGACATCGAACTCATCAGCTCAAGATGGTTCACGTAGCCGGGGAGGACGTTAATCATGAGTTCTAAATTTACTGCAATTGTATTTATTGTCGTACTGGCACTGATCACGTTAAGTTCTGCTATCTTTTTTGTCGATGAACGTGAACGCGTTATTTTATTGAGGTTAGGTCAAATTGAGCGTTCAGATTTTGAGCCTGGTCTTCATTTCAAGATTCCATTTGTAAATGAAGTGCGTCGTTTCGATGGACGAATACTGAGTCTAGACGCCACCCCGGCAAGGTACCTTACTGGTGAAAAGAAGAATGTTATCGTTGATTCGTTTGTACTTTGGCGGGTTGCTGATGTAGCCGATTACTTCACCTCCATGGGAGGCGATGAAGAAAGTGCCAAACTTCGCATATCACAAATTATAAAAGATGGATTACGTGCAGAGTTTGGCCGTCGTACCATTCAGGAAGTGGTTTCCGGTGAACGTTCAGTTATGGTCAGTGGCCTGATGGACGAAGCGAACCGTATTGCGAATGAGTTTGGTATTGAAGTCGTCAATGTTCGCATCAAACGTATTGATTTACCTACTGAAGTCAGCTCGTCGGTATATACCCGTATGGAAGCTGAACGTGAGCGTGTTGCCAAAGATTTACGCTCGCGTGGTGCTGAAGAAGCTGAAAAAATCCGTTCTGATGCTGACAGACAGCGAACTGTTATTTTGGCAGAAGCCAATCGACAGTCGGAAATGCTTCGAGGTGAAGGCGATGCTACCGCTACCCAAATATATGCTGATGCCTATGGTCAGAATGAGTCTTTCTACTCTTTCTATCGCAGATTAGGTGCTTATCGGCATATTTTCCAAGGAGATGATTTGCTGGTAATTGAGCCAAAAGGTGATTTTTTCAGCAGTTTCAGTGACTTGAATA
The DNA here is from genome assembly GCF_002325665.1 of Methylophaga sp. UBA1464. Taxonomy (NCBI): domain Bacteria; kingdom Pseudomonadati; phylum Pseudomonadota; class Gammaproteobacteria; order Thiotrichales; family Piscirickettsiaceae; genus Methylophaga; species Methylophaga sp. UBA1464. The sequence continues at coordinate 31,093 of NZ_DCSO01000086.1, read as the reverse complement.
CACTGGACTAGTGAGTGACTCACTGATTCATAGCCTATGGCTCGCCACAGCATTAATGCTGATTATTGAAGGGGTTTTGCCTTTTGTGAATCCCACAGCATTAAGGCGAGCCTTGCTGCAGGTTGCTACCATGACTGATCAGCAATTACGTATAACGGGATTGCTCAGTATGGTGGCAGGCTTGCTGATTTTATATTGGGTAAATTAATTTACATGACATTAAAAGAGAGTTGGTTGCTCCCTGAGGGCATCGATGAATTAATGCCGGAAGAGGCTTCCCAGCTGGAGAGAATGCATCGGCTGCTGGTTGATCGTATGCAAAGCTGGGGGTATCAACTAGTTGTTCCGCCATTAGTCGAATATCTGGATTCCTTATTAACAGGAACAGCAAAAACACTTGATCTGCAAACCTTTAAGTTGATTGATCAGTTATCAGGTCGCCTGCTTGGTATCCGTGCTGATATGACACCTCAGGTGGCCCGGATTGCAGCACATCGCTTACGGGATAATTCGAATGTCTTACGACTCTGTTATATCGGTAGTGTGCTGCATACCTTACCGGCAGGTCAGGCGAGTTCTCGCAATCCAATTCAGCTAGGGGCAGAAATTTACGGCCATGCCGGGCCGGAAAGTGACATTGAAAGTATCCAGTTGATGATTGAATTACTGAAAATCAGTGGGGTTTCCGGATCTATCTCGCTGGATATTGGCCATGTTGGTATCTATCGCGGATTAGCAGATTTTGCTGAACTTGATGATGCTCAGGAGCAAGCGCTTTTTTCTGCGATGCAGCGCAAGGCTTTGCCTGAAATCGAAAGGTTAATAACCCATTATGCTATTGCGGAACCAGCTGGAAAAATGCTGACAGCATTGTCTGAACTTAATGGTAATTCCAGTGTGCTTGATGACGCAAAACGGATATTACAAGATGCTCCTGAGGCGGTGATAACAGCACTTGATACTCTGGTAGTAGTCGCTGAAATGGCAAAGCAGCGATTACCTGGAATCCAATTAAATTTCGATCTGGCAGAGCTACGGGGTTATCACTATCACACCGGAGTGGTGTTTGCGGCTTATCAACCGAATTCAGCCCAAGCCATTGCTCTTGGTGGCAGATACGATGATATCGGGCAGGATTTTGGTCATGCTCAACCAGCCACTGGTTTCAGCCTGGATTTGAAAAAACTGGTGACAAGTTTTCCTAAGCCAACTGAAAAGCGACAGGTCATTACGGCCAACTGGTCAGCAGATCCCTTACAGCTTGAGATGATCGCAAGCTTACGTGAGAAGGGTAATATTGTCGTATTTGCTTTGCCTGGTAGCACTGTGCAAACCGAAAAAACATTGATTCAACAAGATGGCCGCTGGCAAGTGGTCGAGACAGGAAATAACACGCGTGGCTAAAAATATTGTAGTAATAGGTTCCCAATGGGGTGATGAAGGTAAAGGCAAGGTTGTTGATTTGTTGACTGACAGCGTTTCCGCTGTGGTGCGCTTTCAAGGCGGACATAATGCTGGCCATACGCTGGTTATTGAAGGCAAAAAAACCATTTTGCACCTGATTCCTTCAGGCATTTTGCGTGAACATGTTCAATGCCTTATCGGCAATGGTGTAGTGTTGTCTCCGGAAGCATTAATCAAAGAAATGAACGAGCTGGAAGCCAATGGTATTCCAGTGCGGCAACGATTGAAAATCAGTGCAGCCTGCCCGTTGATTTTGCCTTACCACGTCGCATTGGATGTCGCCAGAGAATCCCGCCGCGGTAAAGATGCGATCGGCACAACTGGTCGTGGTATCGGCCCAGCCTATGAAGATAAAGTTGCCCGTCGGGGCTTACGCCTTGGTGATCTGGTTAATGAACAGAAATTTGTGGAAAAACTTCGCGAAGTCGTCAGCTTCCACAATTTCGCCTTAATTAATTATTATCAGGCTGCGCCGGTCAGCTTTGAAAAGGTGCGTGATGAAACCCTGGCAATGCGTGATGTACTGTTGCCAATGATTGCTGATATTCCGGCGATGCTGCAGCAATATTATCTCAATGGTGACAGGGTCATGTTTGAAGGTGCTCAGGGAGCATTGCTGGATATTGATCACGGTACCTATCCTTATGTGACCTCTTCCAATACAACTGCCGGTGGGAGTGCTACGGGTGCTGGTGTGGGGCCATGTCATATTGACTATGTACTCGGTATTACCAAAGCGTACGCAACACGAGTTGGTGCAGGTCCATTCCCTTCAGAACTCAGTTGCGGTATCGGTAAACACCTTTCTGAAAAGGGGCATGAAAAAGGCTCCACTACCGGTCGTGACCGTCGTTGTGGCTGGCTGGATATGGTGGCATTGAATCGGGCGAGCTGGATTAACAGCATAACGGGTTTATGTTTAACCAAACTGGATGTTTTGGATGGTCTGGAAACGATTCGCTTGTGTGTCGGTTATCAACGTAAAGGCGAAGAAGTCACTATTCTGCCGTTAAGTGCTGATGAGTTTGACGGCTGTGAACCCGTTTATATCGATATGCCAGGCTGGCAGGACTCAACCTTGGGTATTACTGAGTTTGATGCCTTGCCGGAAAATGCACGTAACTACATTAATAAGATTCAGGAGCTTGCCGGAGTGCCGATTGATATTATTTCAACTGGTCCTGATCGCTGTGAGACGATTATTCGCCGTGATTTGTTTAGTATTTAACGAAAAAATCTTAAAGATATAGTAAAACGCCCTCAGATAGAGGGCGTTTTTGTTTATGGGGTTATTTTCTGTCAGGTGAAATTGCGGCGTATATTGCGGAGTAGTCAGTATTGCCCAACCCCATTGCCATGGTTTTATCCAGTAATCGAGCGATACCTTCCAAAGCGGTTGTATCGAGTCGTAGCTGTTCGCCAACTTCCAGAAATAAATGGGTATCTTTTGCTAAGTGTTTGGTGGGGAAATTGGGATCACTGAAATTACGATTGCACATACGCTCCAGTTTTTTATCAAACGTAGGCGCATAGAGAGCACTTTCCCGCAAAATCTGCATAAATTGTTCTGTATCAATCTGATGCTCTTCAATCAATGCCAGACTCAATGAAAAACTTGCAGTGAGGCCAGCAATTAATTGATTGAGCGCTAATTTGACAGCGGCTCCCTGACCTGTTTCACCGATATAACGAGGTGTTTCCCCGATCATTTTCAATAAAGGCAGAGCCTGTCGATAATTTTGTTCCGGGCCCGCTGCCATGAGGATCAGCTTGCCATTGCGAGCTTCCGGAAGGCTTCCCAGCACAGGGCATTCGAGATAGCGCGCGCCGACGCTGTTTAACTGAGCTTCAATGTGCTGAGATTGCTGCGGAGCAATGGTACCCATTTGGATAAACAGCTTATCAATAAAGCTGCTGGGTTCGACACTATCTAAAACAGTAGCAATGGCATCAGCATCGGTAAGCAGCAAGATGACTATCTGACTTTGCTGAACGGTTTCGCTGGCTGTCCGGAAAACATTGGCTCCCTGAGTGCTTAGCGTCGTGATTTTATCAATACTGCGGTTATAAATGCTCAACTCACATTTCTGGTTGAGAAGGTGTTCTGCCAGAGCACTGCCCATCAGACCGCCTCCAAGAATACCTATTTTCATGATGACTCCTGTTTTGTGTAACTAAATATTCTATTCTTACATAGATGCTGCGTGCGTTGTGGGATACAATATGCGGGCATTTACAGCCGCTACAGGGGAAAACTGTGTACAAAAAAAACATGAGCATCGCTGATTTTGATGACGAGTTGTTTCAGGCAATTTCTGCTGAAGAGCAACGTCAGGAAGATCATATTGAATTGATCGCTTCTGAGAACTATACCAGCCCACGGGTGATGGAAGCTCAGGGCTCATTGTTAACCAACAAATATGCAGAAGGTTATCCTGGCAAACGCTATTATGGTGGTTGTGAACATGTTGATACAGCCGAAGATCTCGCCATAGAACGAGCTAAAGCATTATTCGGTGCCGATTATGCCAACGTTCAACCGCATTCAGGTTCACAAGCTAATGCTGCTGTTTATCTGGCCTTGTTACAGCCCGGCGATACAATCCTGGGTATGAGCTTGGCGCATGGTGGGCATCTGACACATGGTGCCAAAGTCAGTGCGTCAGGAAAAATCTATAATTCTGTAGCGTATGGCATTAGCAGTGATTCCGGTGAAATTGATTTCAGTGAAGTTGAGAGACTGGCAAAAGAACATCAGCCAAAAATGATTGTCGCTGGTTTTTCAGCTTACTCACGGATTATCGATTGGCAAAAATTCCGTGATATCGCGGATTCAGTAGGTGCATATTTGTTAGTTGATATGGCGCACGTTGCTGGTCTGGTCGCTGCCGGACTGTATCCAAATCCAGTACAGATTGCTGATGTGACAACCACAACGACTCATAAAACCTTAAGAGGTCCGCGTGGAGGTCTGATACTGGCCAAATCGAATCCTGAAATTGAGAAAAAACTTAATTCAGCAGTCTTTCCTGGTTTCCAGGGTGGCCCGTTGATGCATGTGATCGCAGCCAAAGCCGTTGCGTTCAAAGAAGCCATGTTGCCCGAGTTTAAAACCTATCAGCAGCAAGTTGTTAAAAATGCTCAAGCCATGGCCAAAGTCTTTATGGCTCGCAGTTATGATGTGGTTTCCAAAGGTACAGATGATCATTTATTTCTGGTCAGCTTTATTGAAGCAGGCCTGACTGGTAAAGAAGTCGATGCATGGTTAGGGAATGCCCATATTACAGTCAATAAAAACGCTGTTCCCAACGATCCGCAATCACCTTTTGTCACTTCCGGTATTCGCGTTGGAACACCTGCTGTGACTACACGTGGTTTCAGTGAACAGGATTGCACGGACCTCGCGGGCTGGATGTGCGATGTGATTGAAAGTCATGGTGACGAGAAAGTGATAGCGGCTGTTCGCGACAAAGTAACCACTATCTGCAAACGTTTGCCGGTTTATTCATAAGTTTGTGCTGACTGATGCGCTGCCCGTTTTGCGGAGCTGAAGACTCAAAAGTCGTCGACTCGCGTCTCTCTTCTGAGGGAGATGCGATTCGACGTCGTCGCATGTGTCAGGAATGTAATGAACGTTTTACCACTTACGAAACGGCAGAGCTCAGTCTGCCACGGTTGATCAAGCGTGATGCCACACGGGAAGCGTTTGATGAAAATAAATTACGTGCTGGCATTATGCGAGCACTGGAAAAACGCCCGGTCAGTATTGATGCTATTGATAATGCGGTAAAAGCCATCACCCGGCGTTTATGGGCAACCGGCGAAAGAGAAGTGCAGAGTCGTCTGGTGGGGGACTGGGTAATGGATGCGTTACGCGAGCTCGATGAAGTCGCCTATGTTCGGTTTGCGTCTGTATATCGAAGTTTTCAGGATGTAAATGCATTTCGGGAAGAAATCGAACGCATGGAAAATCGTGCTTTATCTGATAAAGACAGCTGAATCTTACTGTCAGCCTCAGTTTATGCAAACGCATCATTCGAATGCGATTACAATCATTGCTAACGAAAATCTGTGGAGGCAACCCCAATGAGCCAACACGAACAATTTATGGCACAGGCAATACAACTGGCCTGGAAAGGTTTATACACCGCAGATCCCAATCCGCGGGTAGGTTGTGTCCTTGTCAAAAATGATCAGGTGATCGGTCAGGGTTGGCATCATCGCGCCGGGGAAGCGCATGCAGAAATCAATGCTTTACACGATGCAGGACATAATGCAGAAGGCGCTGATTGTTATGTGACTCTGGAACCCTGCAGCCATTTTGGCCGTACACCGCCTTGTGCCGATGCACTGATTCGAGCCGGAATAAAACGTTTATTTGTGGCGATGACCGATCCCAATCCTGTGGTTTCTGGAACCGGTATTCAACGGCTTGAACAGGCCGGAATAGAAGTTCATCAAGGAATACTGACCACCCAGGCTGAACAGTTAAATCCGGGCTTTATTCAGCGTATGCGCCTCGGCAGACCCTATGTGCGAAGTAAAATGGCGATGAGCCTTGATGGTCGCACGGCAATGGCGTCAGGGGAAAGCAAATGGATAACCGGTCCGGAAGCGCGTGCTGATGTACAAAAACTCAGGGCTCGCAGCTCAGCTATTCTAACTGGTGTAGGTACCATTATTGCGGATGACCCTATGCTGAATGTACGGCATGTTGGCGACTGGTATCCAAAGGGTGAAACGATACGTCAACCGTTAAAAGTCATCGTTGATAGTGAACTGCGTATGCCGAAGACGGCGCAGATCCTAAATGATGAAAAAATATTGCTGTTTACTGCCTGTGATCGAATGGTGCGTGAGGATATTGAAACCATCGTTTTGCCGGCACCCAATAATCAGGTCGACTTAACGGGCATGTTATCGGTATTGGCTAAGCGTGAAATTAATGAAGTCATGGTAGAAGCCGGTGCAGTTTTGAATGGCGCATTGTTACGCTCACAATTAATTGATGAAATGATATTTTATGTGGCTCCTAAACTTATGGGTGATGCCGCCAGAGCGGTATTTCACCTGCCAGGTATGGAGCGCATGGCACAAAATATTCAACTGAAGATCACCGATATTCGTGCCGTTGGCAACGACTGGCGAATTACCGCTAAACCACACTATAACGAGGCTTTTTAACGCATGTTTACAGGTATTATTGCAGCTGTCGGTCAGCTCAAATCTCTGCAATCAGTCGGGGGCGATATACGTTTGCATATTGACACTGCGAAGTTGGATCTCAATGACGTCAAGCTGGGTGATAGCATCGCGGTAAATGGTGTGTGTTTGACTGTGGTGGAAATGGCAGCTAAAAGCTTGCAGTTTGATGTGTCTCAGGAAACATTACAGCGAACAAGTCTGGGACAATTAAAAACCGGTAGTGAAGCCAATCTTGAGAAAGCCCTTGCCGTTGGGGATCGATTAGGTGGTCATATGGTTAGCGGCCATGTTGATGGTTTGGGTGAAGTCATCAGTAAAACGGCTTCGGCCCGTTCCTGGCAATACAAGATAAAAGTTCCTGCGGAACTGGAACGGTACATTGCAGAAAAAGGCTCGATTACTATTGACGGTGTCAGCCTGACAGTGAACGGCGTGTTTGAAGGCGGGTTTGATATCAATATCATTCCGCATACCCTTGAAGAAACCATCATTAAACATTACCAAACAGGTACCAAGGTTAACCTGGAAGTGGATTTGATTGCCCGTTATCTGGAGCGTTTACTGCCGCAGGCAGACTCAACTATCAGCCGGGATTTTCTCACTCAACATGGTTATATCCGTTAATGCAAATCAATAGTACGCAAGAAATCATCGATGACCTGAAACAAGGCAAAATGGTCATCATTATGGATGACGAAGATCGGGAGAATGAAGGTGACTTAGTCATGGCGGCCGATATGGTTACTGCGGAAGCCGTTAACTTTATGGCTAAATTCGGTCGTGGACTGATTTGTCTGACGTTAACGGAAGATCGTTGTCGTCAGTTACGTTTACCTTTAATGGTGACTGATAATCAAACGCCTTATGCCACCAACTTTACCGTTTCGATTGAAGCCGCTGAAGGTGTGACCACTGGTATTTCTGCAGCTGATCGAGCTTTGACCATCAAGAAAGCGGTGGCAGCAAGAGCAAAACCAGAAGATCTGGTACAACCCGGGCATATTTTTCCGTTAAAGGCGCAACCGGGTGGCGTGTTAACCCGTGCCGGACATACTGAGGCAGGTTGTGATTTGGCGTACTTGGCTGGCTGCACACCAGCGGCCGTTATTGTAGAAATACTGAATGATGATGGCAGCATGGCACGGCGTCCGGATCTGGAAAAATTTGCTGAAATGCATCAGTTAAAAATCGGTACCATTGCAGATTTGATCAGCTACCGTCTGCAAAATGAAATGACCATCAAGGCCATGTCAACCTGTGAGTTTCCAACTGAATATGGTGATTTTACCTTGCACAGTTATCAGGATGATGTGAACGGCCAAACCCATCTTGCGTTGGTTTACGGGGATATAGATGCTGAGCAGGAAACGCTGGTCAGGGTGCATATGGCTGACCCCTTGGGCGATTTACTGGCTTCTAAACGTGAACCCACGCATTGGCCTTTACCGGATGTAATGCGACGTATTCAACAGGCGGG
>NZ_DCSO01000086.1:19690-22809 GCF_002325665.1 Methylophaga sp. UBA1464 | reverse complement strand
AGGCGTTTTAGTGGTATTGCGTCAACCCGAACAGAACAAACAATTGGCAGCAAAAATTGCCCGTTACCAGCAGCAGGATCAAGGTATAGCAGCGCCGTTCAAAGCCAGCTGGGATTTAAGAACATTTGGCGTTGGAGCACAAATTTTAGCGGATCTGGGTGTGCGTAAAATGCGAGTGATTGGTACGCCAACTAAATTGACCGGTGTATCCGGTTTTGGTCTCGAGTTAACCGGTTATTTAGAAGACTGAGTCAGGCGCAGTGAGTAATCATATCCATATTGTTGCTGGTGAGGCATCGGGTGAAGCACATGCTGCCCGTCTTGTCAGTGCATTAAAACAACAACAGCCCGCTATTTATATCACCGGTATTGGTGGTGAGAAAATGCGTGCTGCTGGTGCTGATATTAATATCGATTTTGCCGAATTAGCAGTGATGGGCCTGGTAGAAGTCATAAAACGCTACCCAAGAATCAAAGGTATTTTTAATAAGGTTGTGGCTGAATTACGCCGTCAGCCACCGGATTTACTCATTCTGGTGGATTATCCCGGCTTTAATCTGAAACTGGCGAAACAAGCTAAAAAGCTTGGGATTAAAGTGCTGTATTACATCAGTCCAAAAATATGGGCATGGCGAGCGGGGCGTATTGAACAAATCAAACGTGATGTGGATCATATGGCTGTGTTATTTCCATTTGAACAGGAAATATACCAAACAGCAGGAGTTGCAGTGACCTGTGTCGGCCACCCATTAGTCGATGCTGTTCATACTGAACTATCTCAAAATGCTGCGCGTGAAAAGTTTGCTTTGGATAATGATATTCGGGTTATTGGTTTATTTCCCGGCAGTCGTCGCAGTGAAATTTCAGTGTTACTGCCTGTAATGCTTGAAGCAGCCGAACGAATACAGCAACGGCATTTTCCAGTTAGTGTTGTTATCCCCCAAGCTCCCGGGATTGATGAAACCTATCTTCATCAGTATCTGGCAGGTTCACGATTACATATCAGTATTATTAAAGACGATTTTTACGACGTTATTAAAGCGTGCGATGCTATTGTTGCGGCATCGGGGACTGTTACGCTTGAAATTGCGTTGCTGGGTGTTCCGCATTTTATTATCTATAAGGTTTCGCCTTGGAGTTATCGTATCTTAAAACGGCTGGTAAAAATCCCCTATGTGGGGTTGTGCAATATTGTGACAAAACAACCGGTTATCAAGGAGTTGTTGCAAGATGATGTCACTTCTGTCCGGCTTGAACAGCAATTAATGGATTTACTGACGCATCCTCAACGCTTGAAAAATGCCGAACAAATTCGTCAGCAGGTGCGAGAAGCACTGGGACCATCCGGTGGTGCAGACAATGCAGCTAAACTTGTGCTTAGTTTGCTTTCATGACGACGATAGTCTTAATTGCCGGTATTGATGAAGTAGGGCGAGGCCCTCTAGCGGGGCCAGTTGTTACAGCTGCCGTAGTACTGGATCCGAATAAACCGATTGCAGGCCTGACAGATTCTAAAAAACTCAGTGAAAAACGCCGGGAACAGTTGGTGCCGATCATTGAAGAATACGCTTATGCCTGGGCGCTGGGACGGGCAGAAGTCGAAGAAATTGATCAGTTAAATATTCTGCAAGCCAGTTTACTGGCCATGCAACGTGCGGTGGCAGCTTTGCCATTTGAGCTGGAACATGCGTTGGTCGATGGCAATCATGCGCCGCAGTTGCCATGTCCTGTTACCACAATCATCAAAGGGGATTTGACGGAACCTGCAATAGCAGCAGCTTCCATATTGGCTAAGGTGGCCAGGGATCGTGAAATGCTGATTTTGGATCAGCTTTATCCCGGCTATGGTCTGGCCAAAAATAAAGGTTATCCGACGGCACAGCATCAACAGGCGTTACTCGATTTAGGTCCTTCGCCAATTCATCGTCATTCATTTGCACCAGTCCGCCGAGCAGTGAGATAAATTGATACAAATTCCGGTTATCGCCTGCAAGCATGGTATTATTCGCTCCTTATGCTTTCGATAAATTCACTCATTAACTCATTCAAACGGATCAAAGCCGGTAAAAAAAGCCGTGCAGCTGCTGAGGGAGCTGCGCCACTTATTGTGCCTCGAGCTGACCATAATATTTCTCGTGATCTCATCAGTCCCAGCGCACTAAAAGTACTTTATACCCTTAAAGATGCAGGTTACGAAGCATATCTGGTGGGTGGTTGTGTACGGGATTTGTTACTGGGTTATGAACCCAAAGATTTTGATATCACCACCAATGCTTTGCCTGAACAGGTTCATCGTTTATTTCGCCGTAGCCAGCTGATTGGCCGACGTTTTAAACTGGTTCATGTACGTTTTGGCCGTGATGAAATTATTGAAGTAGCGACTTTTCGTGCGCCACCTGAAGCGAAAAATCATGTCGATGATCAAGGCCGCATCATGCAGGATAATGTGTATGGCACATTAGAGCAGGATGCCTGGCGGCGGGACTTCACCATTAATGCCCTTTACTACAATATCCGTGATTTTTCAATTGTCGATTACACCGGTGGTATTGCTGATTTACAAGCCGGTCTGATTCGGTTAATTGGTGATAAACCGGTTCGTTATCGCGAAGACCCGGTGAGAATGTTGCGTGCTTTACGGTTTATGGCAAAGTTAGGTCTCAAACTGGAAGCTGAAACCGAGCAATTGATTGTTGATTTGGCACCATTACTAGGCGATATTCCTCCGGCCAGATTATTTGATGAAACCTTAAAACTGTATTTAAGTGGACAGGCCGCTGTGACTCACGAGCTGCTTTGTCACTATGGTGTGTTTGATCATCTTTATCCGCAAACAGCGGCTTTACTGCATCAGGAAAAAGACGGCTATCCACGAACATTGCTGATGAAAGCGCTGGAAAACACCGATAAACGGCTGGCTGATAATAAACCGGTTACGCCGGCATTTTTATTCGCTGCATTACTATGGGAACCGCTGCGCCAACGTTGGCAGCAGTTAAGCAAAGAAATGCCGGAGATACCGGCTATGCAACGTGCAGCTGGTGAAGTCTTGTCCGAGCAAATTCAGACTGTGGCAATACCCAAGCGCTTCAGTCTTGTCACCCGTGATATCTGGACCA
>NZ_DCSO01000086.1:18204-19657 GCF_002325665.1 Methylophaga sp. UBA1464 | reverse complement strand
AACCCCGTTTGACACGTCGTCAGGGTAAACGGGCATTTGCTTTGTTGTTGCACCCTAAATTTCGTGCGGGTTACGATTTTCTGGCACTTCGGGCACAGTCCGGTGAACCGCTGCAGGAATTAACTGATTGGTGGACAACTTTTCAACAAGCATCGGCAAACACCCAATCCGATATGGTGAATGCCTTAGGTGCGGGTGGAGAAGCAGAAAAACGTAAACCACGTCGTCGCCGTCGCCGCAAACCAGTTATTAAAAAAGTTGAATAATGCTGGTTTATATTGGACTTGGCAGTAATCTGGAAAACCCGCTGCAACAGATTAAAACCGCCATCAATGATTTGCAGGCAATCGCTGAAATAACCATTGTTTCAGTATCTTCCCTTTACCAAAGTCCGCCAATGGGACCAGCAGATCAGCCGGTTTACATCAATGCTGTATTAGCATTGAAAACAATCCTTAATCCGCACCAGTTACTGGACGTTTTACAGTCCGTAGAACAATTGCATGGTCGAGAGCGTAAACGGCATTGGGGGGAACGGACACTGGATTTGGATATCTTGCTCTACGGCGATCAGATATTGGATGATGAGCGATTGAAAATACCGCATCCAGGCATGCATGAACGAGCCTTTGTGTTATATCCGTTAGCTGAAATAGCACCGGATGTTGAAATTCCCGGTATTGGTAACTTGCAGGAAATATTGCCATTATGTCCGCAAGGTGATTTACAACAAGTGGAATACACTAGCTTATGAAAACATTGTCGCATCGTTATATTGTTGTTGAAGGCCCGATTGGTGTCGGCAAAACTCATCTGGTCAAACGGTTGGCGGAGAGCTTTTCCGGGAGCACATTATTAGAAGCACCGGAACAAAATCCATTTTTAGAACGTTATTATCTGCATCCCAAGCAATCGGCTTTGGCAACACAATTAAGTTTTTTGATGCAGCGCGTCAAGTTAGCCAAAACCTTACAGCAGGACGATTTATTCACTTCGCTGCACGTGGCGGATTTTATGCTGGAAAAGGATCGCTTGTTTGCACAGATATCACTGGATGATGATGAACTGGCTTTATACAACATGGTTTATGAAAATCTCACTCTGCATCACCGGACGCCAGATCTGGTGATTTATCTGCAAGCCTCTTTGCCGACATTGAAAACCCGGATTTCGCAGCGCGGTATAAGTTATGAACAACATGTCGAAGATGCTTATCTCAAACGTCTGGCGGATTCCTATGCTGACTTTTTCCATTATTACGATGCGTCACCGTTACTGATTGTCAATGCCGAGCAGATTGATCTGGTGAAAAGTGAAGCCGATTACCAGCAGCTGCTGGATCAAATTTGCACTATTCAAAGTGGTCGGCAGTACTACAATCCGCTGCCGGTGAAAGAGAAAAAAGCATGAGCCGTCTGAGTCTGAATCAGCTGCGTAAAATGAAAGCTGAGCA
>NZ_DCSO01000086.1:17066-18113 GCF_002325665.1 Methylophaga sp. UBA1464 | reverse complement strand
CGAGCACAATAAAATTGCTGTATTAACGGCCTATGATGCGACGTTCAGTCATGTACTTGAACAGGCTGGAGTGGATATTGTTCTGGTTGGCGACTCGCTGGGAATGGTGATTCAGGGGCAGGAAAGCACTTTGCCAGTGACAATGGACCATATGGTTTATCACACGGCGAATGTGATTCGCGGCAGTGAAAGCCTGTTTGTGATCACCGATATGCCTTTTATGAGCTATGCCAATATTGATCAGGCTTTGCATAATGCCGCCCGTTTGATGGCTGAAGGCGGCGCACAGATGATTAAACTGGAAGGCGGTGCTGAACAGGTTGAATTAATCTCGGCATTGACCCGGCGTGGTATTCCGGTCTGCGGCCATCTCGGATTATTACCGCAGTCGGTTCATAAACTGGGTGGCTATCTGGTACAGGGCAGAGAACAGGCCGCGGCAGATAAAATCTTGCAGGATGCGATCAGTCTGGAAAAAGCAGGTGCCGATATGTTGGTACTTGAATGTGTGCCTGCTACCTTGGCAAAACTCATCAGCGAAGCGTTAACCATACCGGTGATAGGTATTGGTGCTGGAGCTGATTGCGATGGTCAGGTGTTGGTGCTATACGATATGTTGGGTATTACGCCGGGTAAACGGCCGCGTTTCAGCCATGATTTTCTGGCTGATTGCGGTCATATCCCTGCGGCAATCAGCCGTTATGTTGAAGCTGTTAAGAACGGCAAATTCCCCACTGCTGAGCAACAATATTAATGCAGATTGTTGAGTCTATTCTGAGCTTGCGTGGCCAGATAAAAACCTGGCGCGTGGCGGGTGATACCATTGCATTTGTCCCGACCATGGGTAATCTGCATGATGGTCATATTTCACTGGTCAAAAAAGCCCAGACATTGGCTGATAAAGTGGTCGTCAGTATTTTTGTCAATCCATTGCAGTTTGATGACAAACAGGATTTAGCGAAATACCCACGCACATTACAGGCGGATATAAAAAAACTGATGCAGGCTGGTTGTAATCTGTTATTCACGCCTGATACTGACGTTATG
>NZ_DCSO01000086.1:16308-16910 GCF_002325665.1 Methylophaga sp. UBA1464 | reverse complement strand
TGACGTTATGTATGCACAAGGACAGGATTTTCATACCTTTATTCATGTACCGGGTATGGATGACAAGCTCTGCGGACTGGAACGACCTGGACACTTTGATGGTGTGGCCACCGTGGTCACCAAGTTATTCAATATGGTGCAGGCAGATGTGGCGGTGTTTGGTGAAAAAGATTACCAGCAATTATTACTGATTCGGAAACTGGTAAGCGACTTAAATCTTCCGGTGAAAATCGTTGGTGCGCCGACAGTAAGAGAAAAAAATGGGCTTGCAATGAGCTCACGCAATCAGCACTTAACCGACACACAGAAACAGCAGGCCGCTAGTTTGTATTCGAGCTTAAAACAACTTAAACAGCAGCTGGAAACTGGCGGCCAGGATGTGAATTTTTTATTGGCACAGGCCCATTCCCAATTAACGGCTGCCGGATTTACACTCGACTATTTTGATATTCGTCGGGAAAAGGATCTTCAAGTGGCGGATCCCGCAGTGGATAAAGCCTTGCGATTGCTGGTGGCGGGGCGGTTGGGAAATGTTCGTTTGATCGACAATATTGCCTGTAACCTTGCTTGACTATACTGAAAAAGCGATAATATACGGCTTA
>NZ_DCSO01000086.1:15928-16226 GCF_002325665.1 Methylophaga sp. UBA1464 | reverse complement strand
AAAAAGCGATAATATACGGCTTATTGACGGAAAATTTCCCGCTATGCATCTGACACTGTTAAAAGCTAAACTACATCGTGCCTGTGTAACTCATTCCGAACTGGAATATGAGGGGTCATGTGCAATTGATGGTAAATTGCTCGAAGCCGCCGGCATTCACGAGTACGAGCAAATCCATATCTATAACGTTGCCAATGGTGAACGTTTTGTAACCTATGCAATTCGTGCCGAAGACAATTCCAATATTATTTCGGTGAATGGTGCAGCAGCGCATAAAGCATCACCGGGTGATCGAATC
>NZ_DCSO01000086.1:7397-15827 GCF_002325665.1 Methylophaga sp. UBA1464 | reverse complement strand
TATTCCAAATAATAAAATTGGTGTAAGCATCACCGGGTGATCGAATCATTATCTGTGCTTATACTGCAATGGATGCAGAGGAGCTGAAAAGCTTCAAACCGACGCTGGTATATCTTGATGAAAATAATGATATTACCCATATGCGTCACGCGATTCCTGTCCAGGCGGCCTGATTAAAACTCTTCAGATATAACGGTTTGCGAGACTGTCACCGAACAGTCATCAAACCGTTATTTTTTTGTCATATATATTCTCTAGACTTTGCGGCATGAAGTTATCAGAGAATATGTATGCTCAATATTGAACAGGCTGTTCAACAAAAATTTCCCAATTTTCAAAAGCAAAAACCCTGGGTCAGAATACCGACTTTAGGCTTTCTCCGAAAAATCACCCATGAGCAAGAAGTTAATCGTTTCCTCGAACAGCATAAGCAGCTTGAAGGTTTTGATTTCATTGATGAAGTTCTGGATTATTTTAACTTCAGTTACAGTATTACCCATCGTCACCGCAATAATATTCCTGCCACTGGCCGGGTGGTAATTGTTGCCAATCATCCATTAGGCGCGTTGGATGGATTATGTTTGTTAAAGCTGGTGGGAGAGGTCAGGCGCGATGTGAAAATCGTTGCCAATGATATGTTGCTGAACTTTTCCGCATTAAGTTCATTGTTTCTGCCGGTTGATAACCTCTCAAAATCTACCCGTAAAAGCAGCGTGGCACGTATTGTCGAGTGTTTGAATAATGATGAAGCCGTCATCGTGTTTCCTGCCGGTGAAGTTTCGCGAATTCGCCCCGGTGGTGTTCGGGATGGTAAATGGAACAGCGGGTTTTTAAATTTTGCCAGGAAAACCCAGGCACCTATTTTGCCAATTTATGTTGAAGCCAGAAACTCATCGCTGTTTTACAGTGCTTCTATGGTCTACAAACCTTTATCCGGCATGATGCTGGCGCATGAAATGTTCAACAAAAACTCTAAAACCATCTCAATGCGGGTAGGGGAAACGATTGCCTATCAGCAGATTGAACAGCTGCCATTGGTCAAAGCGGAAAAGGCCAAATTATTACGTCGTCATTTGTATCGGCTGGCCAAAGGTAAAAAGCCATTATTTGTGACTGAACAGACGATTGCTCACCCGCAGGAACGCCGGGCGATTAAAAAAGAATTACAGCAAGCTGAATTATTGGGTGAGACAGCCGATCATAAGAAGATATATCTGTTTGATTATCAGGCGAATTCTGCTGTTATGCAGGAGATTGGCCGGTTACGGGAAATTACCTTCAGACAGGTGGGTGAAGGCACGGGAAAAAAACGGGATTTAGACC
Organism: Methylophaga sp. UBA1464; assembly: GCF_002325665.1. Taxonomy (NCBI): domain Bacteria; kingdom Pseudomonadati; phylum Pseudomonadota; class Gammaproteobacteria; order Thiotrichales; family Piscirickettsiaceae; genus Methylophaga; species Methylophaga sp. UBA1464. Next base: position 14,504 of record NZ_DCSO01000086.1, on the reverse strand, counting down.
AGTACGATCGGGATTACCGGCATCTGATTTTGTGGGATGAGCAGGAGCTGGAGATCGCTGGTGCTTACCGGATTGGTGAAGTTGCTCGTATTATGGAGGCAGAGCGTGATATTTATACCAGCGAGCTATTCAGTTTTAACTCGGCGATGCAGCAATATTTTCCGGTTAGTATTGAATTAGGTCGCAGCTTTGTCAGCCCTAAATACTGGGGAAAACGCAGTTTGGATTATCTGTGGTATGGCATTGGCGCCTATCTCAAACGCTATCCAGAGATCCGTTATCTGTTCGGGCCGGTCAGCCTCAGCAATACTTATCCTGATTTTGCCAAGGCGTTGATTGTCAGTTTTTATCAAAAACATTTTGCAGATACGGAATCTCTGGCGACTGCCAGAGTACCGTCCATTTTTGATACAGAGCTGCAACAACGAGTGTATTCAACGTTAGTTAATCAAGATGCCGATAGTGACTTTACAGCGATGCGAGAGCAGCTGACACATATGAATGTGACGGTACCGACGCTATATAAACAATATGCCGATATTTGTGAGCCGAGAGGTGTACGGTTTATTGATTTTAATATCGATGCCAGTTTCGGTAACTGTATTGATGGTCTGGTGATGGTAGATTTACAGCAATTAAAGCCTGCCAAGCGCAAACGCTATTTAGGTGAGTCAAATACCTGACATCATCCGTGGCAGCGTTTCAGTTTTTTGCCACTGCCACAAATACAGTTATCATTACGACCAAGTTTTATCGGCGGTAAAAACTCGCCGTCAATATAAAACCAGTGACCTTGCTGTCGACTGAATCGAGAGCGTTCGTGTAACTGTCCGATAGGGTTATCTACATAAAAGGCAATAAATTCCACTTCCGCCTCATCATCAGTTTCAGCGTGATCCACAATGGTTAAACCTAGCCACTGTGTGGTTTCCATAGTTTGCTGCAAATTAAGCAAATCATCCGGCTGTCGTTGCGATGGGTGCAATGTCGCCTGTAAATAGCTGATATTGTGCATTACAAAGGCGCTGTAGCGAGAACGCATTAATTGCTCAGCTTTAATAGCAACCTCTTTACCTTGATGCAGCAAGCCACAACACTCGTCATAAATAGATTGACTCTGACAGGGGCAAAGTTGGTTTTTCATTAGAAAGTAATCTTCATTAAATCAGGGTGTTGAAAGGTATAGTTTAACTTTGATTTAACTTTTTGATTGCTGATTATTTTGTACTTAATCTCCGTTTCAGTATCAAATTCCGGTGGTGACAGGCCCATTAACTTTCTGGCATAACCGTAAAACTCACGTTTGCTGGGATGTGTATCCGCACAACCATTAAATATTTCGCCCCAGGCTTCCTGTTGCAAAATGGCATTGATAATACCCAGGCAATCATCCAGATGAATCAGGTTCACTGGAGCATCGGCTTGTGGCACGCTGCGACCATTACGGAAAAATCTGCCAGGATGGCGACGGCTATCAATTAAGCCGCTGAAGCGGACTATTGTCGTTTTAAAGTGCGTATTGTTTTGAAACAATTGTTCGATTTGCCATAACACGCTGTTGTGATCTTCGGCGTTTTCATCTTCAGTGACTTCCCGGTTAAGATTCTGATACACCGAAGTGGAACTGATAAACAAGACCTTTTGAATTGGTGATGTTTCAATTTGCTCAATCAGCCTGGCGAAGCCGTTAATGTTTTTCGAGGTGATATTGATAATCAGAATTTCACTGTCCAGAAATTCACTGATTTCAGATAATTGGTCAATATCAACATGAAATGCGCGTGCACCTGTAGCGTCCAGTTCGGTAAAACGCTCATGATGCCGAGTCGAGGCTCTTACTCTAAAAGCTTGTTTATAAAGAATAGTTGCAAGCGGTAATCCCAGCCAGCCGCTACCTAAAATACTGATGGTGTTAATGATAATTTCCTTAGAGCACAATTAAACAATAAGCCTATTGTGCAGCTTGATGCAGATCAAGTGAAAGCTCATTGTTAATAAGGCATTTGTTTAAAAACGGTATGCTAAAGTTATGAGCCTTACCAGGAGCTATCTATGAACGAAGATATGCAGAAACAACCTTTTGAAAAATCATGGCATCACCTCAGCTTTGAGGAAAGTCTGTCACAACTTGATAGTGATAAGCATGGTTTAGGGGCTGAAAAGATTGAACAACGACTGCAGCAATTCGGTCCTAACCACTTGCCACGTGCAAAAGGGCGTTCGGCCTTCGTCAGACTATTAGCTCAAATGCATAATTTGCTGATTTATGTTTTGTTAGGTGCTGCGTTTTTAACCGCCATACTTGGTCACTGGATCGATTTTTGGGTCATCCTGGCGGTTGTCATCTTAAATACCATTATCGGTTTTGTTCAGGAAGGAAAAGCCGAAAAGGCGCTGGATGCCATCAAGGATATGTTGGCGCCTCATGCTACAGCGCTCCGTGATGGACATAGGCTTCGAATTGAAGCAGATCAACTGGTTCCCGGTGATGTAGTGGTATTGGAGCCGGGCGATAAAGTGCCAGCGGATTTACGGATATTCAGTGCTAAAGGTTTACAGATTCAGGAAGCCGTATTAACTGGCGAGTCTGTCGCTGTTGAAAAAAATAGTGAGCCGGTCGCGGTTGACGCTGTGTTAGGCGATAGGCTATGTATGGCCTACTCAGGCACATTAGTGACCTCCGGGCAGGGGCATGGTGTTGTTGTTGCAACCGGCGCACATACCGAGATTGGTCGAATCAGTGGCATGATTTCCGATATCGAAAATCTCACCACTCCGCTGTTAAAGCAAATGTCCGTGTTCTCCCGCTGGCTGACTTTGGTCATTATGGTCATCGCTGCTTTGGTATTCAGCTACGGTTACTGGTTGAATCAGACACCGGCTATTGAAATGTTCATGATTGTTGTCGGCGTGGCTGTCGCCGGTATTCCCGAAGGATTGCCGGCGATTTTGACCATCACGCTGGCAATTGGTGTGCAACGCATGGCCAGCCGTAATGCGATTATCCGGCGTTTGCCAGCGGTAGAGACGCTGGGCGCAGTATCGATTATCTGCTCGGATAAAACAGGTACATTAACGCGTAATGAGATGACCGTTTCCACAGTGATGAGCTTAACAAACAACTATTCGGTCAGTGGAGTGGGATATGCACCTGCTGGAGAGTTCATCATTGATAATCAACCTGTTGAAACGGAACAGCACCCAACGTTAACGTTACTTTTGCGTTGTTCAGCTATTTGTAATGATTCGACCTTAAAGCGACGTGATGATGACTGGCTGGCAGAAGGTGACCCGATGGAAGCCGCAATGCTCACCGCAGCATTAAAAGCGGATTTCACGCTGGAGGAATTGAAACAATATTATCCGCGTCGGGATGTTATTCCTTTTGATACTGCCCATCGGTTTATGGCCACGCTGCATCATGATCACCAAGGGCATGATTTTATAGCGGTTAAAGGTGCACCGGAAAAACTCATCGAACTATGTCAGTTTCAGCGTACTGATGAAGGTGATGTCGAAGTCGACCAGGCCTATTGGCATTCACAGATTGAAAAAATTGCAGCAGACGGCCAGCGTGTATTGGCGGTAGCCACTAAAACGGTCGATCACAATACCGGTGAATTGCAATTCGAGGATTTAGATCAAGGACTGGTATTGCTGGGCTTGATTGGTTTGATTGATCCTCCTCGGGAAGAAGCCATCACTGCGGTCAGTGAATGTCATAAGGCGGGAATTCAGGTCAAAATGATCACTGGTGATCATGCTGCTACTGCGGGTGCCATTGCGAAAAAACTAGGTCTGAAGAATACGGATAACGTGCTTACTGGCCATGATCTCACTCAATTGAGTGATACGGAATTGCAGCACTTGGTTCAGCAAACGGATGTTTTTGCACGAACGGCACCAGAACATAAATTACGGTTAGTCAGTGCCTTGCAGGCAAATGGTCATGTTGTTGCGATGACCGGTGATGGTGTCAATGATGCACCTGCCTTGAAACGAGCTGATGTCGGGATTGCGATGGGACATGGCGGTACGGAAGCGGCCAAGGAAGCAGCTGAAATGGTATTGGCAGATGATAACTTTGCTTCGATTGCCAGAGCAGTGCGAGAAGGCCGCACAGTGTATGACAACCTGAAAAAAGCCATTTTATTTTTATTGCCCATCAATGGTGGTGAATCATTGAGTATTATCGTGGCGGTAATGGCCGGCATGACCTTGCCAATAACGCCATTGCAAATTTTATGGATTAATATGGTGAGCTCAATCGCTCTGGCGCTATCTCTTGCATTTGAGCCGGGAGAAGAAAATGCCATGCGCCGTCAACCCAGAAAGCGTGATGAAAAAATGCTCTCCGGTTTCCTGGTCTGGCGCATCAGCTTTGTGTCATTACTGTTTGTGATTGGTGTCTACGGCATGTTTTTATGGACCCAATCTCAGGGAGCCTCACTTGAGCAATCCCGAACTTATGCTGTCAATACGCTGGTCGTTATGGAAGTATTTTATTTGTTTAATGTGCGTTGTCTAAGCAGTGCATCCTGGTCAATTAAACAATGGTTTACTTCGCATATCGTATTTATTTCCATCGGCCTGGTTATTGTCTTGCAGTTGATATTCACATACGCCCCGATAATGAATACCTTATTTGAAACAAGACCTATTGGTTTACGACACGGTATGGAAATTATTGCAGTAGGTGTGATGATGTATTTGATTTTAGAGGCCGAAAAGTGGTTACGTCGTAAAATGACAGGCATTCAACAGACTGGAACTGCCAGCTAAGTGAAAAGTCATATTGCTATGAAAAAACTATTAATGCTTTGTTTGATTTTGATAAACCCTGTTCATGCGAATGGGATTTTTACTGATGGGGATGAGTTGTTACTGCAGACCTCATTATGGACGAAGCATTATAATCCGGAGCCGGATCATAATAATCATCAAAAGCTGTTCAATCTTGAATATTATTTCAATGATGAGGTGAAGCTTTTTGTTGTTCCGAATCAAGCCAGTTGGCGTGATGATGTCCGCTGGCTGGCAGGTGCTGCGACGTTTAAAAACAGTTATGACCAGCAGACGCTCTATCTTTATGGCGGCGGTCGCTACGATTATGACTTAGGTGAAAATACCAAAGCTTATGCCAAACTGACCGCCGGGCTTTTGTATGGCTATCGCGGGGAATATAGAGATAAAATTCCTTTGAATGATCTGGGCGTTGCACCGGTCATTTTACCGGCTTTCGGTGTTCAGCATCGCAGGGTAAACCTTGAAGTTGTGCCGTTTGCTGCTGCAGGCGTGATGGTTAATGCAGGCTTTTATTTTCGCTGAATAGTATTGATATACAGTAATTTATGTCCAGTGTATTATGACTGTCCCCTGTAACTGGAGCTGTTAACCCTAATGACTTTACTTATCGCTTTTGCGGTACTTTCAATTCTTGTCTCATTTGTTTGTTCTATTCTCGAAGCGGCATTACTATCTGTCACTCCTAGTTATATTGCCCAGCAGAAAGAGCATAAACCTAAGCTTTACAAACAGCTTAACCGGCTTAAAGATAAAATCGATCAGCCTCTAGCCGCTATTCTGACGCTGAATACAGTCGCGCATACGGTAGGCGCATTAGGCGTTGGTGCACAGGTAACCGTGGTTTTTGGTAATGGCTATCTCGGTATTGCCTCAGTAATTATGACGCTATTGATTCTCATACTTTCAGAAATTCTGCCTAAAACAATTGGTGCAAAATATTGGCGGAGTTTGGCCCCCATCTTGCCCCCGATTTTAAATGCCATGATCTGGATGTTAAAACCTTTTATCTGGGTGTCAGATCAGATGATGAAATTGATCGGCGGCAAAGAACAGCAGGGTGATATTCGTCTTGAAATCAAAGCGATGACCTGTCTTGGACATGAGTTAGGGGAGCTGGACGAAGATGAGTCACGCGTTATTGCCAATATTCTGGATTTACATGAAATCCGCACAAGAGACATTATGACTCCTCGAACTGTCTCCGAATATGTTGGTCCGGATGAAACCATTGCGGAATTCATCAAACGCTCGCAAGAGGGACAATTTTCTCGCTATCCGGTTCTTGATACAAATGAGTCGCCATTAGGCGTGATTTTCCGACGCGATGTTATTGGGGCGGATAGTACTACGAAAGTTTCTGATGTCATGAAACCGATTGTAGTGGTGACTGATCAGAAAGATGTTGAATCGGTCATGACTTTTCTAATGAAAGAACGCCAGCATATGGCAATTGTTTATGACGAGTACGGAAGCTGGTTAGGTCTTGTGACCATGGAAGATATTTTTGAAACGATTATCGGAAAATCCATTATGGATGAAACGGATGATATTCCAAACATGCGTCGTTACGCCAAAAAACTGTGGGAAAAACGCCAGCGTAATACGCCTAATCTAACGAACTAATGCTTTTGTTGAACATCCAGCGTAATGACAGAGCAATAAAGCTGGAAAGACCAAATAAAATCAATATGATAGGCCAGGGAATTGGCGAGGGGCGTGGATTCACTGGTTCTTGTTGTTTTAATGATTGAGGCATATCACGTGTTGCCAATTCAATAGTGACCCACTCATCGCGATCATCTGGTGCCGTTTCCAGATATCGCTAAAGCTATACACCGGTGCATCTCCTGATACCCGGCTTGATGGGATTTGTGGAATCCGGACAAACCAGATGGCTTCAATTGAATCTGCAAGTGTTTGTTCGTAGGGTGTCAGTGAGCGGGGTGGTTTAGTGGCAGTCAAACGGATTAAATCTTCGCCAATGGCATCAAATGCTACTGCGGGTAACAGCCGTGTTGTTTCAGTGATGAGATAGTCATAAATTTGTCTGGCAGCGTCCAAATCCATTTCGGTAATGACCGTATAAAAATAGGCTCCGATAGCCTGTACATAACCATTTATGCCCCGCTCAGGTACTTCCCAGCCTAAGGCCCGTAAGGTATCGATGCTGATACCAGTGCAATTGGCACCAGCATGGTTATAGAGAAATTCATGCCGGTAAAAATAGTTCATTACCTGATTAATTGATTGCTGAAACTCGGTGGCTGCCTGGCCGTTTTTAAGCGTGGCCACCAGCATGTA
>NZ_DCSO01000086.1:1755-7233 GCF_002325665.1 Methylophaga sp. UBA1464 | reverse complement strand
AAGTAGGATGGGCGATAATAATTCTGTCCTGCTGAAAGATCCGCCAGGTAATTATCCATCGGGGTGACGGCCGCAAGAATACCTTTTTCACTGATCACATCAAGGTTATAGAAATTATTCACCAGCCAGTCATGATAGCTGCCATCAGTGTTAAATTGTCCGGTGATTACGGCGAAATGACCTGCAAGTGCTTCATGATCATCACCCTGAGCACCATTCAGCATCAGTCCAAAAACCGGTTTTCCGGCAGCACCCATGGCAGAGCCGGGGGTGCGTTCCCATAATAACCGGCTTTGATGTGGTTGCCGTACGCCACCATCATCTGCCTGAATCAGGGTTTGTAAGTCTTCATCTGCATTTAGGGGGAGTAACTGAAAGTTGGTAATGACAAAATCCAGCGGCCAGACCGTGCGGGCTATAAACTTGTTGTCGATCCATTCGCCGCGTAGGCGTATATCACGTTGGTTAAAAAATGCGGTGGTATCCTGATTCCAGAATGACTGGTTCTGAGGGATTTGCTTAACGGTTTTAAATGGGACTTTTTTCCCATCTTTTATGCTGATGAGTTGGCCTGAAGCATCGAGCTGTGCAGACTCTATTAAATCTGGGGAAGCTATCCAGACGGCGATGTCATCGTTGATTTCAGATTGTTTTTCCAACCATTCTGGCAGCTTGACTAATGATGAAGCGGGGGTAGGGAGGGGAGCGATAATTTCATTGTTGAAATACCATTTAGCCTGTTCAGACAGATTACAGTCAGTACAATTTCCAGTGGTCAGTTCTGCATCAACTGTTTCAACTGAGACAGTATCAAAGAGGGTTGTTGACTGCGCAAAACTGCTGCCCAGCAACATGAAAAACAGCGAGGGTAAAAATGACATGCGCAAAGCATATCATGAGACAGCGTTATTTTTAGCCTGATGGATTTCAGCTTTTAATGCTTCATCGAGATTTAGCTGACGCGCCAGTTCATCCAGATACGCTTTTTCCATAAAGCTATCTTCATCAATCATGATCAAACTGGCCAGATACATTTCAGCAGCCATTTCCTGAGTTGACGCTAACCTGGCAATTTCAACCGGGTTGACCGGCTTTTTTAACTCTGAATCTATCCATTTTTGTAATTCGGAATCATCGGTATATTCAGCAATTTGCTGATCAATTAACAGACGCTCCTGATCATCGATATGTCCATCCGCCTTGGCGGCCCCGATCATGGCTTGCAGAATGACCTGACTGTGACGTTCAGCCTCTGCTGCGGGTAACTTGTCTATGGTTTGTGGCGTGGCTTGTGGTGCTGTTTGCAGGTTATTTTGCTGCCAGTTCTGATAGGCTTTAAATGCAACAGCCCCCAGCGCTGCTACACCACCGTATTTGAGTACACTGCCACCCATTTTGCGTGCCTTTTTATTGCCAAGCAGCAGCCCCACCGCTGTTCCCGCTAAAGCACCGCCACCCGCACCCGTTAAAAACTGACCTATTTTATTGTCACCACTGCTGGAACCATTATTTTGTTTATCGAGAAATTGCTGACCAGATTGTAAAAGTTTATCCATCAGACTGCGTGTGTTCATTTGCCAATGTCTCCAACTTGGATGTAATTTGAGCTACTTGCCCGCATAATGTCATTCTGACAGTCGTTATACTGAAATGGTTTTACCTTAACTGAAATAGCTTAAATGAAAATGAATCCCGCACATCAACAAGGCTCGTCAAAAGCATTTACCATTATTTTCTGGTTGTTATTAATGGGGTCACTGACATTGTTTTTTAATGGTTTCATTGAACAGAAACATAACCCTAACCGGCATCTGGTGGAAATGGATGCCGGTCTGGGCTCAGATGTCGTGCTATTGAGAAATCAGGCCGGACATTATGTTGCTCCGGGGTTTATCAATGGCCATGAAGTGACCTTTTTGCTGGATACCGGGGCGACCAATATCAGTGTGCCTGCAGGAATCGCCAGAAAAGCAGGTTTGAAGCAGGGGCGCCAGGCCATGGTGAATACCGCAAATGGGGTTGTACCCGTTTATGCTACGGAATTAGAGACCGTGCAGCTGGGAGCGATAAAGCTGCAACACATTCGGGCGCATATTAATCCACATATGTCTGATGATATTGTATTGCTGGGAATGAGCTTTATGAAACATCTTGATATGACCCAGCGCGAGGGGACACTAACGCTGCGATTACCGAATGTCTGATGTCGTTCGGTTACTCTCGACAGCCCATTTTTCATAATGTGAACCGGGCTCACCTGGCTGAAAACAACACGCTACCCAAAAATTACCAATCAATTCTGTTATGACTGATTTTGCGCCATCACTGCTTTTCCACCATTGTTTAAGCTCAAAATTATGTGGTGCGGCGGCATAAATACCAACATTAACATCAGGAAAGGCCTGTTGATACAAACTGCGGGTGCGCCTGGCATGTACATGGCTGGTATGCACATTTAGTTCGGTTAGTGTTACACCATGTAAAGTGAACCAATCCCTGACCATAACGGCACTCAGATAAGTACGTTCCTGAGCCGATTCGGGGGCCGGTATCACGATCAGTTGCTCTGCAGACAATCCCTGGGTCAGCATGAAATCGCCGGCCTGCTCTGCATACGAGGCATGGGCTGGATTTACAAAACGATCATTAGGTCCGCCAGTAGTAATCATGTATTGATATTCTTCTGCATGAAACATGGCCAAGGCAGATAACAGGCTGTTTTCATCCTGCCAGCCTTCCACCACCAGGTAAGTACGATCAGCGGCGGGCTGATTGGGAGCAAGGATAACGGCCAACTGTTTTAAAAAATACAGGCTGCCAAGTATCAGCAACAATAAAATAAGCAAACTTCCCCAGAGTGTGGGAAACCATATTGGTCGTTTTCGAAATAAGGCAAAATTAGACAAACAGTCGATCCCTGATTAATACCGGCAATAGAGAAGAGTAGATCAAATTAAGTTGAATGAATTATCCTTCCTGCCCATATCGATGATGCAAAATCCCAACACGTTCAACATACACTTCTGTCTCGGCAAAGGGAGGGATTCCTTTGTAACGTTTCACTGCACCTGGACCGGCGTTATAAGCCGCTGTAGCCAATTTGATATCGCCGTTGAAGGTATCAAGTAATCCCGACAGATATTTCACGCCACCTTCAATATTCTGCTGCACGTCAAACGCATTGGTGACACCGAGATCCTTAGCGGTTCCGGGCATCAGTTGCATCAGCCCTTGTGCCCCTTTTTTGGAAAGTGCTTTGGCATTAAACGCCGATTCAGCATGGATTACCGCACGCACAAGCGCTGCATCTACTTTGTACTTACCCGCCATGGTTTTAACGGTATCAGCATAATCGGAAGTATTCAGGCTGATGGTATGCCAATTGATCTTGGAGGTCGGATTACAGGCGTAACAATCATAAGCCAGCACCTCGAACTCACCATTTATCGGTCTTTGATCGGAAAAGCTGAAGCTTTCACCATCATTGGAAAGTGACTTATAAATAATGGTTTTATTACTGTTAATCGACGTCGGTTTGCGTACATCTATATCGGCATTCGTAAATTCCACCACGCCATCGCTATTGCGAACCTGCTTAATATCATTGGCCAGCACACTGCTGGTTAACAGCAGTGAACACAGTGGAATATATAAATGCTTAGCAATCATAGGATCTAAAAATAGCGTCCAGCCGAGCCAATGACAATCACAATTAACCCTAGAATGAGATTTGCTCGAACAAATTTACGAATTTTATCCAGTTCATTGGCTGAGGCTATCCAGTCGTGTTCGGCAACAGCCCATTTAAGTTTTCTGAATGGGTTAAAAAACACATGTAGGAACAATAGAATCATAAATATTCCGAGTAATAACATGATATGTACATGAACACCGACACCGCCCATGCCGCCCATCATAAACAGCATGCCAAACCCGGTAACCAGGATGGTGACAATGGATGCCCAAACCCATGGGAAAAAACGTTTAAATACACTCGCCCAAAGTGGAAAACGTTGCTCTGGTTCAAGCATGGTAGCCGCGACGGGGCGTAAAAACATAAAGGCGAAAAATAGTCCGCCTACCCAAATGACCGAAGCCAGTAAATGTAAACTTATTGCAATGCCCATAATAATTTCTCTAAGTTGTTATCGTTTTAATGGGAATGCCAGCGATTTTCTGCTGCCACTCTTGAGGACCGGTTTGATGTACTGACCGGCCTTGGCTATCCACTGCTACAGTGACCGGCATATTCTCAACATAGAACTCACGAATGGCTTCCATGCCGAGCTCTTCAAAAGCGACCAATCGAGAAGATTTAATCGCTTTCGATACCAGATAAGCAGCGCCGCCCACGGCAATCAGATAGGTAGATTGATATTGTTTAATCAAATCAACCGTTTGTTCACCACGCTCGGCTTTACCTATCATGCCTAACAGACCGGTTTTAGCCAGCATGGTTTCAGTAAATTTATCCATCCTGGTTGCGGTGGTGGGGCCGGCAGGACCGACAATTTCATTTTTCACCGGGTCTACTGGCCCGACGTAATAAATAAATCGATTATGAAAATCCAGGCCTTCAGGTAAGGGTTCGCCTCGATCCAACAGGTCGGCTATTTTTTTATGAGCGGCATCGCGACCGGTTAAAAAATGGCCGGTCAGCAATAACGTATCACCCGGTTGCCATTGTTTAATCTCACCATGCGTCACGGTATCAAGATTAATATGTCGGGTGTTTTCAGCGGCCTGCCAGGTGATTTCCGGCCAGTCATTTAAGGAGGGCGGAGTGAACGTTGCCGGGCCAGATCCGTCCAGGGTGAAATGCACATGACGTGTAGCAGCACAGTTCGGAATCATCGCTACCGGTAAGGAGGCTGCGTGGGTGGGATAATCTTTGATTTTGATATCCAGAACGGTCGTCAGTCCACCTAAGCCTTGTGCGCCAATGCCCAGGTTGTTGACCTTTTCATATAACTCAACACGTAATTTTTCAGTGGCGGTTTGCGGCCCACGTTCAATCAAATCCTGAATATCAATATCTTCCATCAGGCTTTGTTTGGCCATCAGCATGGCTTTTTCGGCTGTGCCACCAATGCCAATACCCAGCATACCCGGTGGACACCATCCGGCACCCATTTTGGGCACGGTTTCCAGTACCCAATCCAGCAGACTGTCACTGGGGTTCAGGATGGTGAATTTGGCTTTGTTTTCGCTGCCACCGCCTTTGGCGGCAATATCAATTTCTATCTTGTCGCCGGGAACCAGTTCGGTATAAATCACCGCCGGTGTGTTATCACCAGTATTTTTACGACTGCCAAGGGGATCGGTAACGATAGACGCACGCAGCACATTATCCGGATGTTGATAGGCCTGACGAACGCCTTCATTCACCATCTCTTCCAGGCTTTGGTCGGTCTCCCATTGCACTTGCATACCAACCTTGAGAAAGATATTCACAATGCCGGTATCCTGACAAATTGT
>NZ_DCSO01000086.1:0-1714 GCF_002325665.1 Methylophaga sp. UBA1464 | reverse complement strand
TCCTGACAAATTGGCCGATTGTTTTCGGCGCACATGCGTGAGTTCACTAGAATTTGCGCTATGGCATCTTTTGCAGCAGCTGATTGCTCACGTTCATAGGCTTTGCTCATCGCATCAATAAAATCTCTGGGATGATAATTGGCAATAAACTGCAAGGCATCAGCGATGCTTTGTATAAAGTCCTGTTGGCGAATCACCGTCATTTTTAAAGTGCTAACTTCTGTTGGATGGCGGCCACTACATCATTTAAAACAAATTCATCCGCTTCGCCGGACGCACGGTGTTTATATTCAATCACACCGTTATCTAGTCCACGCTCACCAAGAATAAGGCGATGTGGAATACCAATAAGCTCCATATCAGCAAATGCCACGCCTGGACGAAGTCCACGATCATCGAGTAAGACATCAATACCGGCAGCGAGTAATTGCTGGTAGATTTTTTCCGCTTCATCGCGAACCCGTTGTGATTTATGCGCATTGACCGGTACCAATACCACTTCAAATGGTGCAATGGCTTGTGGCCAGATAATGCCATTTTCGTCGTTATTCTGTTCAATGGTTGCGGCCACCACTCGGGAGACCCCAATGCCATAACAGCCCATAGTAATCACCTGGGATTGTCCGGTTTCGGTTAACACCACAGCATTCAATTTGCTGCTGTAGTTTTCGCCGAGCTGGAAGATATGTCCTACTTCAATACCGCGGGCAATTTCCAGTGTTCCCTGACCATCCGGACTCGGATCTCCGGCAACCACATTGCGTAAGTCAGCGGTTTCGGGTTCCGGGCAGTCACGACCCCAATTTACGCCGGTCAGATGTTTTTCATCTTCATTGGCACCGCAGACAAAATCAGCGATATGTGCAGCCGCATGATCAACCACCATTGGAATCGTCAGCCCGACTGGTCCGATAGAACCGATATTGGCACCGGTGGCTTCATGTACCTGTTCCGGGGTGACAAAGGTTAATGGCGCTGCAATTAAGGGATGTTTTTCTGCCTTGATTTCATTGAGTTCATGATCGCCACGTAATACCAAAGCGACAACACTGTTTTTAGCCGCTCCTTCAACCAATAACGTTTTCAGACATTGTGCAGCCGATACCTTCAAAAAAGCACTGACATCTTCAATGGTATGTTTGTGGGGAGTATCAACGGTTTGCATGGGGGCAGATGCCGCAGGACGAGCACCGGCAGGTTTCACTGCTTCAGCCAATTCAACATTGGCGGCGTAGTCACTGGCATTGCTGAAGGCAATGGCATCTTCACCGGAGCTGGCCAACACGTGGAATTCATGTGAGGCATTACCACCAATACTGCCAGTATCGGCCAGTACTGCACGGAAATTCAAACCGATTCGCTGGAAAATACGTGTGTAAGTTGCATACATATCATCATAGGTTTGCTGCAAAGAGGCTTGATCCACATGGAAGGAATACGCATCTTTCATCAGGAATTCGCGGGCACGCATTAAACCAAAGCGCGGACGAATCTCATCACGGAATTTGGTCTGGATTTGATAGAAATTGACTGGTAATTGCTTGTAACTGCGAATTTCCTGACGTACCAGATCAGTAATGACTTCCTCGTGAGTCGGACCGTAGCAGAATTCACGTTGATGGCGATCGGTAATACGTAATAATTCAGGACCATATTTCTCCCAGCGCTGGCTTTCCTGCCAGAGTTCAGCAGGTTGTACTTAAGGCATCAATAC
>NZ_DCSO01000062.1:12180-15879 GCF_002325665.1 Methylophaga sp. UBA1464 | reverse complement strand
CAGTTTGAATGATGATAGCTGGATGGAAGCGATGGAAAAGCTCAAACAAGAGATTTTTTCCATCAACCAGCAATTGTTTAAAGATAAAAAAACATTGAAGCAGGCTAATGAGTTTATTGGCGAACGGCTGGAAGATGCAGAACGTGTTTTGGCCGATTTACAACGTCTTTGCCAGCATGGTCATTTTGCGCTGGATATGCATTTGGCTACGGTACGTGAAATGCTGGCCAGTATCGGCGAAGCGCACAGTGCCTGGAATACAGCCACCTTATTGAAAAAAGACAAGATCAACGCCCGTTATGTGGATTTGACCGGCTGGCAGACTGACAAACACATGAAGCTGGATGAGCGTATTGATAAGGCGTTTGCCAAAATTGACCTCAGTAAAGAGTTACCCATTGTCACCGGTTATGCCCACAGCGATGATGGTTTGATGTCTACCTTTGATCGTGGTTACAGCGAAATGACGTTCAGTCGTATTGCCGTATTAACCAATGCCAACGAAGCGATTATTCATAAAGAGTTTCATCTGAGCAGTGCTGATCCACGACTGGTCGGCGAAGATAATGCGGTACCGATTGGCCGAACTAATTATGATGTCGCAGATCAGCTGGCCAATCTTGGTATGGAAGCCATTCACCCTAAAGCAGCAAAAGGGTTGCGGCAGAATAATATTCCATTGAGGGTGCGCAATACCTTTGAACCGGAACACGCTGGTACCTTAATTACCGGTGACTACATCAGCAGCAAGCCCTGCGTGGAAATTATCGCCGGTTGCAAACATGTCTATGCCTTTGAGCTGTTTGATCAGGATATGGCTGGTAATATTGATCTTTATGACCGTGAAATCCTGGCACAGATCCGCAGAAATAAAGCACATATCATTTCCAAAGATATTAATGCCAATACCATCACGCATTATCTTTCAGCCAGTCTGAAGAATATCCGCCGGATCCGAGAGGCTTTACAGGAACAGTTCCCTGAAGCTGAAATCAATCAGCAGAAAGTAGCGATTGTTTCTGCCATTGGCAGTGATATGAAAATCCCTGGTATTCTGGCACGTACCGTCAGCGCATTGGCTGAGAAAAATATCAGCGTGCTGGCAATGCATCAGTCAATGCGTCAGGTGGATATGCAATTTATCATTGATGAAGACGACTATGCGGACGCTATCAAAAATCTGCACAGTTACTTAGTTGAAGTTCATGACCACGGAAGGGCGATTTGCCTTGCGTCATAAACACGTTATGTATGGGTGTTTGCTCAATACCGGCTCCACAGAACCGGAACTGCTGCAGGTAGCGCCTTAACTGAAATCGCCCATAGGGCAATTATAAACAGAAGATGATGTATCAGAAGAGCCGGCTTTGTAACATTTGCAGAACCTTCTCAGGATAAAAGCTATTACAGCCCGGTGAAACGTCTGTCTGATTAAATCAAACCCGCCGACAGGCGGGGTTATTGTTTTAGTCCTGCCAGCAAATCCTTTTTCATGCCTTTACTAAAGGGATCCTGTCCAAACCAGATATCAAAATAGACTTCCCCTAGTTTTGCATCGTCGCTCTGGCTCAGCTGCTGGCCATTTTTGAATAATATTAAACCTTCTGCTGAAGAATAGCGTATATCGAATCGATCACCTGGTTCGGCTTGCTGATACCCGCTATTAAACTCCACCAATGCTGATTCAATTGATTCAAAGGTTGTTTGGTTTACATTACGTTTGAGCAATTCCACCGAGGATTTTTGAAAATCCTCGGCATCAAAAGCGCGCTTATAAATAAACGAAAGTTGAACCATCTGGCTGGTGAGTTCACTATCTTCGCGACACTGTTCACGATATAACGCGACATCGCCAAGATTAAACAACATGACTTTTATCGGTACCGCAGAACATTGTTGCAGGGTAGTATTATCCAGTTGAATCTTCGATTCAAAGCTATTGGCACTGGCCAGCTGTAATGGCACCAACAAGCCCCATAAAACATGTTTTTTCATAATTGATTCCGGATTTTTCTCAGTGAATAACCAATGATTGGCAGGTATTGATAAAAGCCATCCACACCATCCCAGAAATCCTGATGCAGAATGATTTTGCCATCTTCATCAAAGCGTAACTGGCTGATACCAATAGATTCGCTATCGACTTTTTTTCCCATTACCGAAAACTGCATTCGCATCACCCAACGCACATAAATATCCTGTTTGCTAAGTGCGATATCTTCAATCTGCACTTCAAGATGATCCACTTGGTGACCTGTCTGCTGCATGTAATCAATCAGCTCGTTTCTATCGGTGATGGTGCGAAAGGTGTCGTTAAAATAAAGGGTTTCGGCGTAGGTTTCGTTGATAATGGTTGCTACATCACCGTGTTGAACCTGATTAAATACTGCAATGAAACCTTTTACGGCTTCAGCTTCATTTATTGGTTTTGAACCCTCAACAGAGATAGCTTTTCTATAATCATCTAAGTAGGCACTTTGCATGGTGTTCCCGCTACAGGCTGATAACAGAATAAAAAACGGCAATAACCACGATAATCTTGATTGAATAGCTTGTTTGAGCATGGTGATATTTCCGTTTCACTATTTGCGTAGTTCATCAAAACGTATCACTTGTGAAAACGGGGTGAAGAGTATGTGCAGCTATTCTTCACACGCAATTCACGCTTTGCTGATTAAGCTTGGCACCATCGAAAAAGAGACACTTCATGAAATCAATTCGACAATGGTTTGACAATGGTGAAGCCGCCTATTCAGCAGAGTCTGTCGAGAGCGCTGAGGATGGTATTGACTGGTTGAGGGTTATTCCATTTCTGGTTTTACATCTGGCCTGTTTAGCTGTCTTTTTTGTTGGCATATCTGCTGTGGCCGTTCTCATGGCTGTAGCATTGTATTTGATAAGAATGTTTGCCATCACGGCGTTTTACCATCGGTATTTTGCGCATAAATCCTTTAAAACCACTCGACCGGTACAGTTTCTGTTTGCTTTGATCGGCGCAAGCGCCACCCAGCGGGGGCCTTTATGGTGGGCAGCTCATCATCGGCAGCATCATCGGCATGCTGATCAACCTGCCGACCCGCATTCACCCAAGCAGGGTTTTTTCTGGAGTCACATGGGCTGGTTTCTCTCCGGCAAGCACTATCAGGCCGATTACAAGCTGATCCCGGATTGGCAGCGTTTTTCAGAACTACGTTGGTTGGATCGTTATGATCTGGCTGTTCCGGTGTTATTGGCGTTAGCATTATTTATTCTCGGTGTGCTGTTGGAGAAGTATTTCCCCGGTTCCGGAACCAGTGGCTGGCAAATGCTGGTGTGGGGATACTTTATTTCAACGGTTGTTCTGTTACATGCCACTTTACTGATCAACTCCATGGCGCACTGTCTGGGCAAAAAGCGCTATCAAACGGCTGATGAGAGTCGTAATAACCTATTTCTGGCATTACTGACTCTGGGAGAGGGGTGGCACAATAATCATCATCATTATCCAGCATCAGCAAGACAGGGATTTTATTGGTGGGAAGTGGATATCAGTTATTACATTTTGAAATTAATGCAAAAATCGGGACTTATCTGGGACGTACGCACAGTGCCACTCCACAAGCGTGAAAGTAAGAAAATCCTCCCTGAGGAAAGTGTATGAAAATTGCGATAATTGGCGCGGGTATATCTGGTTTGACCTCTGCATATTATCTGGCAAAA
>NZ_DCSO01000062.1:8734-12078 GCF_002325665.1 Methylophaga sp. UBA1464 | reverse complement strand
AAAACAGCATCATGTCACGGTATTTGAAGCGAGTAATTATCTGGGGGGGCACACGGACACACATTGTTTGGAGCTTGCCGGCAGATCATTTAATGTGGATACCGGTTTTATTGTTTTCAACGAACAGAACTATCCGAATTTTACCCGGTTATTAAGTGAATTAGGGGTCGAAAGCCAGCCGACAGAAATGAGTTTTAGTGTCAGTAATGTCCAATCTGGTCTGGAGTATAACGCTGGTGATCTGAATAAATTATTCTGTCAGCGACGTAATCTGTTGAATTTCCGCTTTTACCGAATGTTATGGGATTTGGTGCGGTTTTATCGTGAAGCACCACTGCTTTTGAACGAAGATGATGATGGTCTGACTCTGGGGCAGTATCTGGCTATCAACAACTACAGCGATATATTCATTAACGATCATCTCATTCCGATGGCATGTGCCTTATGGTCCGGCCCCAGTATGTCAGTGGTGGATTTTCCGGCGCAATATTTTATTCGTTTTATGCATAACCATCATATGTTGTCGTTAACCGACCGGCCTCAGTGGCGCGTTGTAACGGGTGGTTCCAAATCCTATGTTGATGCGCTGGTAAAGCAGAGCAATGCTGAATTTATAACTGGCACGCCAATTCATCGTATCGAGCGTAATTTGCATGGTGTGACATTGACTGTAGATGGTGAAAAACGTCATTTTGATAAAGTGATCATCGCCGCTCATGCCGACCAGGCATTACGTATACTGGATCAACCCAGTGAGACCGAAGTGGCTGTTCTGGGTGGCATAGGTTTTCAGGAAAACGAAATGCATTTGCATACCGATATCAGCCTGTTGCCCAAAAATTCCCAGGCATGGGCCAGCTGGAATGTGCGGGTAGGACCAGAGTTGCAGCAACAGTGTACGGTCAGTTATCACATGAATACCTTGCAGAGTCTGGTTGCACCGGCAGAGCTGATTGTCTCGTTAAATTCAGGGCATCTAATTAACCCGAAAAATGTATTGGTACATCGTCGTTATGCCCATCCAATATATAACCTGTCAACACTCAACGCCCAACGTCGCAGGCAGGAAATCGCTGACACGCAGCATACATTTTATTGCGGTGCCTATTGGGGATGGGGCTTTCATGAAGATGGTGTGAGCAGTGCGTTACGGGTTATTGATGCCCTTGAAGAATCTAAGCCGGGAGTGGCCAATGTTGCCTGATGGCATTTATCGTGGCTGGGTTAATCATCAACGCCATTTACCCAATAAACATGGTTTTCAATATCCACTAGCGATGTTGATGCTGGACTTGGATGAATTGCAGACACACTTCAAACGCTCACGCTTCTGGTCACTGGAACGTTTCAATCTGATTAGTTTTTATCGTAATGACTACCTGCAATCCGAACAGACCGATTTAAAGCAGGCAGTGTTCGATTTGATCTATGAACGTAGCGGCGAGAATTTCGCTGGAAGTGTGAAGATACTTACTCACCCTCGCTATCTGGGGTTTATCTTTAATCCAGTGACCTTTTATTTCTGTTTTGATCAGCAACAGCTCCAATTTATTGTTGCGGAAATTAATAATACGCCGTGGAACGAACGTCATGCCTACGTATTAAAAGTCGATCAACAGCAGAGTCAGCCATGGCGGTTTGATTTTGATAAGCAATTCCATATTTCACCGTTTATGCCGATGGATATTCAATATCACTGGCGATTTAAGCTGGATAAGGGTGCCATTAATATCAATATGGTGTTACTGCGTGAAGGCGAGCGTCAGTTTGATGCAACCTTACAGGCTGATTTTCAGCCAATGACCGCCAGAAGCATGCGCTGGTTACCGATTCGTTATCCGATGCAGACACTCAGGGTCGTATTGAGAATCTACTGGCAGGCATTGCGGTTATGGGGAAAACATACGCCTACTTTCAGTCATCCTGATCAGCAAGCTGAGACTGTGACTCAACCTGTTATCCATCATGGAGATGATAAATGAGTAAAACGGCCATCATTGAAACGCAAAATAGCAAGATTAGCCGTCTGTCGAAACTCTATGAAAAAGGGGTTATTCGTCAGCTCAGCCGGATCCAGAAAGGCTGCATCCACCTTCATACTGCGGGGGAAGTCTATGAGCTGGGTGAGCCTCAAGCGGACTTGTCTGTATGTCTGACTGTCTATGACCGACGTTTTTTTGAGTCCATAGTGCAAGGTGGTAGCGTCGGAGCAGCAGAGTCCTATATGCAGGGTGACTGGCAGTGTAGTGATTTAACGGCTCTGGTGCGGATTCTGGTGCGTAACCAGTCGTTGACTGATGAACTCGAACAGGGCTTTGCCAGAATTACCGGTGCGTTATTAAAAGGCTTTCACTGGCTAAACCGTAACAGCCGGCGTGGCAGTCGCAAGAATATTGCTGCACATTATGATCTGGGGAATGATTTATTTGAATTGTTTCTGGATAAAGACTGGATGATGTATTCCTCCGCGCTTTATTACACCGGCAACGAATCATTGGAAACCGCACAACAGCAAAAGCTGGCGAGATTGTGTGACAAGCTGGATTTGCAAGCCACAGATCATTTATTGGAAATTGGCACGGGCTGGGGTGGTTGTGCGGTATTTGCTGCACAGCATTATGGCTGCAGAGTCACCACGACGACGATATCCAGACAGCAATATGACTATGCTGTTCAACGCGTTGAAAAAGCCGGATTAACCGATCGAATAACGGTTTTGCTTGAGGATTATCGTGATCTGCAAGGTCAGTTCGATAAGCTTATTTCCATTGAAATGGTCGAAGCGGTTGGGCATCACTATATTGATGATTATTTTCAGCGCTGTGCTGCTTTATTAACGACGGATGGCCTGGCGATTATCCAGGCTATTACGCTGGAAGATCATCGCTATGCACAGGCCGTAAAATCAGTGGATTTTATCAAGCGCTACATTTTCCCCGGCAGTTTTATCCCCAGTGTCACAGTGCTGAGTAATTCGGCTGCCAAAGCCAAACTCAAACTTACCAGTCTGGAAGATATCGGTCCCAGTTATGCTATTACTCTTGCAGCCTGGCGTGAACGTTTTAATGGCGCTTTGGATAAGGTAAGGGCCATGGGGTATCCCGAATCGTTTATTCGCATGTGGGAATTTTATCTGTGTTACTGCGAAGGCGGTTTTGCTGAACGCAGTATCAGTGATGTGCATTTGTTATTCAGCAAAGCTGACAATCGTCGAGCCCAGTGGTGTCCAGCGTATGCCTGAACGACTGACTATCATCAACTTTTTACTGTTTCAAATCGGTTGGTTCGCCTGTGTATTAAGTGGTGCAGCCGGTTTGAATTCGCCGGCGCTATTATTTACTGCA
>NZ_DCSO01000062.1:8178-8653 GCF_002325665.1 Methylophaga sp. UBA1464 | reverse complement strand
TTATTTACTGCAGCATTTTTATTTGTTCATTTCCGCTTTTATCCCTGGAAACTAACGGATTACAAACTGGTATTAGCCGCCATTTTAATTGGTGTCATTTTAGATTCCAGCTGGTCTGCCTGGGGCTTGATGGCCTATCAGGCGCAAACTATAGAACCGATTGCTCCGTGGTGGATCTGGTGTTTGTGGATTAATTTTGCCTTAACCCTTAATCATTCAATGTCCTGGTTGTTAAAACATCGTTTGCTGGCGGGGATATTATCTGCCGTTGCCAGTCCGGTTTCCTATTATGCGGGCAGTCGATTGGGTGCCTTGCAATGGTTGCAGCCGGAAATATTGATTATTGTGCTTGGCATCAGCTGGGGACTGGTTATTCCATTATTACTGACACTGACTCTCTTTTGGCGAAATCAAGAATCAGGGACGCAACATGCTGTGGTTTAGTTTTTTTATCGTTTCACTGATCATGCTGGGC
>NZ_DCSO01000062.1:1055-8065 GCF_002325665.1 Methylophaga sp. UBA1464 | reverse complement strand
AACTTCGCAGTAAAAATGCCGGTATTGTTGATGTTTTATGGGCATTTTCACTGAGCTTTTTAGCATTGTTTCATTTGATTACCAGTGATGGTTATCTGCCATTAAGTCTGCTGGCGGCCAGTATTATGTTTTTATGGTACCTACGTTTGGGACTGCATCTTGCTCAACGGGTATTAGGTGAGGATGAAGATGGCCGCTATAAATACTTGCGAGACTACTGGGCCGATAAAACCAATTTTTACCATTTTTTCTTTTTCCAGTTCCAGGCATTACTGGCCTGGGGTTTTGCCATTCCGGTCTGGTTAATCAGTCAGGGACAGATTGAAAACTTGGGACTGGCTCAATATGCTGGCCTGGCGATAGCGATAATCGCCATTATCGGCGTCACCACGGCGGATAAGCAATTAGCCGCTTTCAAAGCGGATCCCAAAAATAAAGGCGAGGTGTGTGAGAAAGGCCTGTGGAATTATTCCAGACATCCGAATTACTTTTTCGAATGGTTGCACTGGTTTGCTTATCCATTAATGGGAATGGGGCTGGAATATGGCGGTTGGTTATGGTTGGCACCGCTTATCATGCTGTTATTTCTGTATTTCATTACCGGCATCCCATATACCGAACAACAGGCAATTCGCAGTCGTGGCGATAAATATCGCCGTTATCAACAAACTACCAGTGCATTTATTCCCTGGAGGAAAAAAACATGAGTCTTATTTCTATAGCCGAAAAAGGCCTGGTGCCTGATGCGTTAATACGACTCGGCATCCGCAAGCTGCTAAGACAAAGACTTCATGATGAAAATGCCTATGATCCTGAAGCCGCCAGTGAAATTAAAAATCAATGCATTGAAATGTTGCGCAACAGTCCTATTGCCATTGAAACTCAAGCTGCGAATGAACAGCATTATGAAGTTCCGGCCGAGTTTTATCAGCTGTCATTGGGCAAACACCTTAAGTACAGTGGTTGCTGGTGGGATGATTACACTGTGTCACTGGATCAGGCTGAAAAAGCCATGCTGGATGTTTATGTCGAACGCGGAGATTTTAAAAACGGTCAGGATATTCTTGAGCTTGGTTGTGGCTGGGGCTCGCTGACCCTATATCTTGCTGAGCGTTTCCCTTATTCACGTATTACTGGAGTGTCAAATTCAAATTCGCAACGTGAATATATCGAAAGACAGGCATTAGCCCGTGGTTTAACCAATATCCATATTATTACCTGTGATGTGAATGAACTGGAACTGGACACACAATACGACCGTATCGTGTCAATTGAGATGTTTGAGCATATGCGTAATTACCAGCAATTGCTGGATAAAGTCAGTCGGTGGCTGAATGCTGAGGGCAAATTGTTTGTACATATTTTCTGCCATCGCAGTGTGGTTTATCCATTTGAAACGGAAGGCGATGATAACTGGATGGGGCGTTATTTCTTTACGGGTGGCTTAATGCCTTCGGCAGATACCTTGTTACATTTTCAGGATGCGTTGCAAATTGAAAAGCAATGGCTGGTCAACGGCCAGCATTATCAGAAAACAGCCGAAGCCTGGCTGGAAAACACAGATAAGAATGCCCGCCAGATTAAAGATTTGTTTGATCAGACCTATGGCAAGGGCGAAGGTGCTATCTGGCTCCAACGCTGGCGGTTGTTTTTTATGGCCTGTGCCGAGTTGTTTGGCTATCGCGATGGGACTGAATGGCTGGTCACGCACTATTTATTTTCCAAACGGGTAAACTGAGGCAATGGCTAAATCCAATACCAATCTGCAAGCCAAGCTGGTTAAAGTCTTTCTGATTCAGGTAGCGTTAATCAGTCTGGTCGCTATTGCGGGTATTTATGCCGCAAAAGCTACACTGCAGGATGTATTGGTTCGCGCCGCACTGGAGGGCGAGGCGCAACATTTCTGGGATATGCGATCTGAGGATTCTGACTTTCCTTTACCTAATACTATGAATCTGAAAGCCTATATGGCTGAGGGTAATGATTATTCGCATTTACCGCCGTCATTACAGGAGCTTGGACCAGGCCTACAGCGAACTGAGCTCGGCGGACAGCAGCCAATTGTGTATGTTGAAGATAAAGCTAATCGTCGTCTGTATCTGATCTTTGATGAAGTTAAGGTTTCACGTTTGGCGCTGGTGTTTGGGTTATTACCTTTGGCTTTAGTGCTGGTGGTGCTTTATCTGTTGGCGTGGATAGCCTATCGCCAGTCACATAAAGCGGTTTCACCTATTATGAAACTGTCCCGTGCGGTCAATGATGTGGATTTTCGTGAAGGTAACTTCCCACAGCTGGATCTGGATGAACTACGGAATATTCCTGATGATGAGGTCTCCAGTCTGGTTCGGGCATTGGACGAGTTTACCAACCGGTTGGAAAACTTTGTTGAGCGGGAGCGGAATTTCACCCGTGATGTCAGCCATGAATTAAGAACTCCGATTGCGGTTATTCGCGGGGCATTGGAGCTAGTTGAACGAAAATATGGCGATCAGGCGGTAACGGAAATGAACCGAATGTACCGCACCTTGACGGATATGGAATCGCTGATTGAAACACTGCTGTTATTGGCGAGGGAACAAGTGGAGGCTTTGCCTTTACGGGAAGTGACGGTCAATGATTTGATTGCTGCAGAACTTGATAACCTTCGTATGATTCACCAGGATAAACCCATCACTGTGAATGTAGAGGAATCCGGTATTTTAGTTGTTCAGGCAGCTGAACGTGTGTTGCCTATCCTGATCGGCAACTTATTACGTAATGCCTTTAACTATACACAACGTGGCAATATCACTGTATCTATTCGTTCAGATGGTTTTTCGGTGGCAGATAGTGGAATTGGTATGGATAGGGATCAAATGCAGAAAGTGTTTAAACCGTTTTTCCGTGCGGATGATAAGCAGCAGACAACAGGGTATGGTATTGGTATGACTATTGTGAAACGGCTTTGCAATCGTTACGAATGGAATTTACGTTTATCCAGTAAAATGGGCGAAGGCACCGAGGTCAGTGTGCACTTTCCCAAAGCCCAGTTTCGTAGTCTTTGATTAGGCATTTTGGATCGATTACCGCTCGCTACTGTTGCTGAAGATTCTGCATGGTCTATGGGGCTTACAGATCTTCTTCTCTGCAGAGCTTATAGCCTACGCCCGGTAAGGTATGCATCAACTGATTCTGAAAGGGTTTATCCAGGCTTTTTCGCAGGTTGTACAAATGGCTGCGTAACGTATCACTGTCAGGCGTATCATCTCCCCAAACTTCAGCTTCAAGCCGTTCACGACTGACAATCTTGGGGGATTCGCGCATCAGAATTCGCAATATATGCAAAGTGATAGGAGACAGCTTGATAACCTGCTCACCACGCATGACACGCATGGTATCCAAATCATAGGTCAGGTCGGCAACCGTTAACTTGCCCCCCTCCAGTTCACCACGCTGACGTCTTATCATCGCAATCAGCCGCGCTTCCAATTCGCGCATTTCAAATGGTTTGATTAAATAGTCATCTGCACCCAGATCAAAGCCATTGACTTTGTCATTAATCGTGTCACGAGCCGTGAGCATAATGATTGGTGTATGTAAATGCATTTCATGACGTAACCTGCGGCAGACTTCAAAGCCGTCGATGCCGGGAAGCATGATATCCAGCACAATGGCATCATAATGATGTTCTTCGCATAACTGCAGCGCGGTGATGCCATCAGTTGCAAAATCAACAGTAAAGCCACCAAGTTCTAGATAATCGCCCACATTAGCTGCTAAATCACGGTGATCTTCCACAATTAAAACCGTTGCTGATACTGCTTTCATACTATTCTCTTAAGGCCTGATATAGCTACGTTACGATGTATATAAATTCATCGCAAGTAACATTTTTGGGAATTTCTCCCAAAATTTAACAAAAGCTGTTTGACTAATTAAATAACAATCATTATCATTAACATCAACGTTAATTAACCGGGTTTATTTCATGATAGTTT
Source organism: Methylophaga sp. UBA1464 (assembly GCF_002325665.1). Lineage (NCBI taxonomy): Bacteria > Pseudomonadati > Pseudomonadota > Gammaproteobacteria > Thiotrichales > Piscirickettsiaceae > Methylophaga > Methylophaga sp. UBA1464. The sequence goes on along the minus strand of NZ_DCSO01000062.1, from coordinate 4,088 downwards.
GTGTATGCAACAACGTGAATGTAGAGAAAGTTAAAGCCTCTATTGATGCAGGCGCAGACACGCTTGAAGCTATCCGTGAAACTACCGGAGCAGCAGCATGCTGCGGTAAATGCCAGTTCAAAGTGAACCGTGTTTTACAGCAACACGCGCCACAGCTCGATGATCAGAATGGCTATCTGGTTGCTCAGACTGTAAACGCCTCTCATTAAAGTTGCGCAGATATCGCAACAGCATAAACTTCCCGCATTTATTAATCTGATTCCTTTCTCAAAACCATGAAAATTTCATGGTTTTTCTCTGTTCAACAAGTTATTAATTTGTTTAGCTTTAATCTTTATTACTGATTTAGATCCGGGCGAGGAATGCAATGCAGATGATAATTGTTATCATTTGTCTTTAATATCAATAACTTATCTTTGACTTTTATGGCTTATTAACGATAATCAACACTATCGAGCAATGAGAGAGGGATAATCCGATGAAAGGCGATAAAAAAGTTATTGAGTTGCTGAATAAAGTATTGGGCAATGAGCTGGTTGCTATTAACCAATATTTTCTGCATGCCAAAATGTATAAGGATTGGGGCCTGAAAAATCTCTATGAGCATGAGTATCATGAATCCATTGATGAAATGAAACATGCGGATGCACTGACTGAAAGGGTTCTGTTTTTGGAAGGGTTACCAAACCTGCAGGATCTTGGTGCATTACGTATCGGAGAAAATACCCGTGAAATGTTGGAAGCGGATCTCTCTTTAGAGCTGGATGCGATTCCGGATCTGAAAGAGGGCATTCAATACTGCGAACAGATTGCTGATTACGTTACCCGTGACTTATTCAAGTCTATTCTTGAATCCGAAGAAGAACACGTCGACTGGCTGGAAACCCAGCTGAGTCTGATTGATAAAATGGGTATTGAAAACTACCATCAGGCACAAATCGTTAAAGAAGCCGAGTAACAATACAGGTTTCAATTTAAAAGCTCCATCAGCCATGCTGATGGGGCTTTTTTGTATTCAGAATATGTAACTTTTTCTATAAATCAGCATGAAAGTTTGCCATTTTCAGATAACTCTCCAGGAAGTGTATCCCTATAATTGAAGATATAAATATGCTTTGCAGATTCTCTTAAAGGACAAAAAATGATTAATGCTTATGCGACACTGGAAGCGGGGGCTAAACTCACCCCTTATCAATATGATCCTGGTCCGCTTGGCGATCATGAAGTCGAGATTGAGATGCGTTATTGTGGCATTTGTCATAGTGATATCAGCATTATTGATAATGATTGGGGAATGTCCTCATATCCTGTTGTGGCCGGACATGAAGTGGTCGGAACAGTAAGTCAGCTAGGTACGGCTGTGACCAATCTGGAGGTCGGCCAAACCGTTGGTTTAGGCTGGTATGCAGATTATTGTGAAAGCTGTGAACAATGTCATAACGGTGATGAAAATATATGTCCGGATCTCACACCCACCATCGTTGGGCATCATGGCGGCTTTGCCGATAAGGTTAGGGCCAATGCCAATAGTGTGATCCCACTGCCTGAAGACATTGATCTCAAATCAGTCGGGCCTTTGCTGTGTGGTGGGCTGACCGTCTTTAATCCCTTGGTTCAATTTGCCATCAAGCCAACCGATAAAGTTGGCGTGATTGGTATTGGTGGATTAGGCCATATTGCATTGCAATTTCTGCAAGCCTGGGGCTGTGAAGTCACGGCATTTACCAGCTCGTCCAAATTACAGGAAGCTCTGGATATGGGCGCTCATTACAGCGTGGACTCGCGTGATGAAAACGTCATGGCAGAACTGCCCAGAAAATTCGATATGATTCTCTCTACAGTTAACGTCAAACTGGATTGGAACCTGTACCTGAGTAAATTAAAACCCAGAGGGCGGCTGCACTTTGTCGGCGCCACGATGGAGCCATTGGATATCAAAGTGTTTAACCTGACAGAAGCGCAAAGAAGTATCTCTGGCTCTGACACCGGTAGCATACAAACCTGCAACAAAATGCTGGAATTTGCACAGCGTCATCAGGTGAAACCAGTGGTTGAAATGTATCCATTTGAGCAGATAAACGAAGCAATTGAAAAACTGCGTAAAGGCGATGTGCGTTATCGCATTGTGTTAGAGCGCTAATCAGCAAAATAAGTGAAATTTAACTTTACTGATTGCAAATAAAAAGCCCCATCAGCATAACTGATGGGGCTTTAATATTCTGGGTAACCTATTGATAATACTAGGTTAATGTTGGTACCGAGGGCGAGAATCGAACTCGCACTTCCGAAGAAACCGGATTTTGAATCCGGCGCGTCTACCAATTCCGCCACTCGAGCAAAGTAGACTGCAAAATTAGAAAATATTTTTCTACAAACAATTAAAAATAGTCCTATTTATGCTTTTGGAGTTGAAATAAATTCCTAAATTTGCACCTCGTTAAACAAAAAACGAATTAATTCGTTATAATACAATAGATTAACAATGCCAAACGTAAACACTGAAGCTAAAATTTTTACGTGTACACAAAGTAAAGAACTCGCTCTTAACATAGCAGATGCTTTTGGTGTGAGTTTGGGCAATGTCATAACCTCTACTTACAGTGATGGGGAATTTCAACCATCCTATGAAGAATCTATTAGAGGGACCCGTATTTTTATTATTGGTTCTACGCATCCTGGTCCAGAAAATTTAATGGAAATGTTGTTAATGATTGATGCAGCCAAGCGTGCGTCGGCCAGACACATTACAGCCGTTTTACCTTATTTTGGTTGGGCAAGACAAGACCGTAAGGACAAACCCAGAGTGCCCATAGCTGCCAAATTGGTTGCTAAAATGCTGGAAGCAGCTGGAGCCACACGAATTATTACCATGGATTTACATGCAGATCAAATTCAAGGGTTTTTTGAAAAACCAGTTGATCACTTATTTGCATCAACCATCTTTTTGCCTTATTTACAAAGCTTAAATTTAAACAATTTAACCATTGCTTCTCCAGATATGGGTGGCTCCAAAAGAGCTTATGCCTATTCTAA
>NZ_DCSO01000062.1:489-944 GCF_002325665.1 Methylophaga sp. UBA1464 | reverse complement strand
AGAGCTTATGCCTATTCTAAAGCCCTAGAGAGCGATGTGGTGATTTGCTACAAACAGAGAGCAAAAGCCAATGTTATTTCGCACATGGAATTGATAGGCGATGTCACTGGCAAAAATGTTGTTTTGGTAGACGATATGGTAGACACTGCCGGAACTTTGACAAAAGCTGCTGATGTCATGATGGAACGTGGTGCATTAAGTGTTAGAGCTATCTGTACCCATCCTATTTTATCTGGAAATGCCTACCAAAAAATAGAAAATTCCAAACTGGAAGAATTGATTGTTACAGATTCAATTCCCCTAAAACAAAAAAGCAGCAAAATACGTGTCTTGAGCTGTGCACAACTTTTTGCAGATGTTATGCACAATGTACATTACAACAAGTCCATAAGCTCAAAATTTATCATGTAAGACCCTTGCTATGGTCCCAAAGGGAATTATAGCCATAAGAATAA
>NZ_DCSO01000062.1:0-288 GCF_002325665.1 Methylophaga sp. UBA1464 | reverse complement strand
CCTTGCGTATTATACGGAGGAGATAAACCAGTGCATTTTACTGCAGATGAATTAGCCTTCTCAAAACTGGTATATACACCTAATGCGCATACAGTTGTGATTGCTCTAGAAAATGGTGACACCTATAGTGCCATTATGCAGGACATTCAGTTTCACCCGGTAACCGAGAAAATTTTACACATCGATTTCTATCAATTATTTGAAGACAAACCTATAATGATGGAAATTCCTGTACATTTTGTGGGTAACTCCAAAGGTGTTAAAGCTGGTGGTGTGTTACGTAAAAAC
>NZ_DCSO01000053.1:55501-59950 GCF_002325665.1 Methylophaga sp. UBA1464 | reverse complement strand
AAGCATACCCGAAGAAATTTATCTGTTTCGTAAATTATTTACTGCCTCGATCAGAGTTTTATATTCTTCTTCTATATCTTGAAACGCAATCTGTGCCGATTGCCTGTCACCACATTGATATAAAACATGGATATTGGAAATAAATTTCAACAGTTTTGAATATTGGTTTTCCAACTGTTCCACATGGAGTTCTTCAATAAACTGAATGCTCTTAGCTTTTTTTAACCAAAATCCACAATGGCTATGTGTCAATGAAATTAAGGGGAAATTGCTACTGGTTTTAGACTTGATATTACTTTTCAAAAATTCAACTTCTATTTCAAGAAAATGCATAAACAATCTTAATTGAGAAGTTCTTAAACAATCATTTTTCCTGTTCTCAATAACAATGACTTCTGGCATATAAAAGTTGCATGCCCAATCCAGCACACTCTCTGATGGCATAGGTCTGGCAATAGCATAACCTTGAGCGATCTTACATCCCATGCACAAAAGGATCTGAGCATGTTTGAGCGACTCTACCCCCTCCGCAATCACTTCGATATTAAAGGAGTTCGCAAGCGAAATGACACTCTCAACAATCTTATAATCATCAGCATCATTAAGCATATTTCGGACAAAAGATTGATCTATTTTGATTGTTTTTATAGAGAGCGTTCGAATATGGCTCAGGGATGAATATCCAGTACCAAAGTCATCAAGAGCCATCGAAATATTAAACTTTTTTTCACATTCCGAGATAACTGTCTGAATTGAGGATAACTCATCCAAAGCATGGCTCTCCAGTATTTCAATTTGAAAGTAGCTCAAATCAAGATCTGGAAACTCATTACAAATAACTTCATGATTTTTTATAAATGAATTTCTTGCAAGATGATATGCAGAAAGATTAACACTGACACGTAGTTTTAAACCGTAGCTATGCCAATTCGCCAGACATTTTAAAGCCTCTCTTATAACGTAGTGGCCTAAACGAACTTCCACTTCAGACTCATTTATAGAGGGCAGAAACTCAATCGGAGATAAAAGACCTTTTGATGGGTGCTGCCAGCGAACAAGCGCTTCAAACCCAACAATGTCGCCAGAGGTCATATCAATTTTCGGCTGGAAAAACAAACGCATCTGTTCATCATCTATCGCTGAAAATATGGCCGCGTGACTATACGAACCTTTCGAAATCTCCTTAACCTTTTCCGTGTCTCCATACATTAAAAAAGCTGATTTACCTGCATTTTTAATCTGATATAAGGTTTGATCAGCATGCTCTATTAATGACCCCAAAGATCCTTTGTCAAAAGGATAAAGGGTGTAACCAATCGAGGCCCCGATGGTTATTTGACGTCCTTCAACAAGCTGATATGGCTGACTGACAGCATGCAAAAGTTTTTGAAGTATCGCGTCACAATCAGCCCGACTGTGAATTTCGCTCAGCAAAATGACAAATTCGTCCCCGCCATACCTGGATACAGTGTCTTCTTTTCTCATCTGGGATTTTATTCTTTCAGCCAGTTCTATTAGCAGCAAATCGCCAACATGATGTCCATAAGTATCGTTGACCGGTTTAAAATCATCCAGATCCAGGAAACAAACCGCCAACATTTCATGATTTCGATTTGCTTTGGCAACAGCCTGATTAAAGCGATCTTCCAGCAAGTTTCTGTTGGGTAAACTGGTCAAAGCGTCATAGTGGGCTAACTTTTCAAGGCTTGCATGATGCTCTTTCATTTTTGTTATGTCAGACATCATCCCCAGATAGTGGACATTATCAGTACCAGGAACACTGACTTTATTAACACTCAGCAATTCAGCATAGAAAGAACCATCTTTTTTCCTGTTCCATACCTCACCTTCCCAAAAGCCGGTTTCTTCAATAGTGAGCCACATGTTCGTGTAAAAATCTTTGTCCTGCCGTCCTGAGCTGAGTATGCTGGGATTTTGTCCAATTAATTCCTGTTCGCTAAAACCACTAATCTGGCAAAACGCTTCATTGCAAGCAAGAATACGTGCTTTTTCATCCGTAATAATCATTCCTTCCTGGGCTTTTTGAAACAGTTGCATCAAGAGAAACCCTTGATTTTTCAGATCGAACATAATGGACTCCGGACTATTTTCTTACCCCGTTATTAATGATAGTTATGAATTAGTTTGTTTTGCCCAGAATTGAGCAGCCAGTGATTCAAAGTTTGTTGCTAATGACAACATATGTGTACTTATTGAAACCGTGTTATCTGCTTCCTTCACATTATTCCCTGATGAATCTCTGATGTTGTGAATGCTTTTACTGATTTCTTCAGCAACGGCACTTTGCTGTTCTACGGCAGATGCTATCTGCATGGTCATATCATTAATTTGCTGAATGACATCTAAAATGTTGGCAAAGGAATTGACGGTATCCTGATTGTGACCCACGCAGGTTTCTGCCTGTTTCAAACCATCATTCATTGCTTTAACAGCTGTCGCTGAATTATTTTGAAGATTCTCCACCATTACACGAATTTCTTCTGTTGAACTGCGTGTACGACTGGCAAGAGAGCGAACCTCATCAGCGACTACGGCAAATCCACGCCCGGCATCCCCTGCTCTGGCAGCTTCAATTGCCGCATTTAATGCAAGCAAGTTGGTTTGCTCCGAAATATCATTAATGACGTCGAGAACAATAGCGATATCATTACTACTCTTTTCCAAAGCTTTAATGGTATCGGCAGCCTGCTCTACTCCCGCACGCAATGTCTGCATCAGGTCGACACTTATTTGCACAACCTTTTTGCCTGTTTCGACTTCCTCCACACCTTTGTTGGCAATTAATGTACTGCTCTGGGCATTGCGTGAAACTTCCTGGATACTTGCCGACATTTCATTTATTGCTGCAGCAACCTGTTCCGTTTCATTAAACTGCTGTTCTGCATAACCTTTGGAAGCCTTGATGGCACCACCTAGTGTAGAAGTGTTTGAGCCCATGGTTGCTGCACTGTCGGCAACACGACCGATTAATCCAGCTGTTTCCGATTCCAGAAACTTCATGGCCAGCGCAATATCGCCCAGTTCATCGCGCCGCCCACTGTAAATATACCTTGCCACAGGATCATTTATGATTTTCCGCGCGTTGGAAACAATGCTTTTTAAGGGGCTTAGCAGGATATATACCCCGCCAACGGCAATAGTGATACAGACCAGCGAAATAATAGTAATTGATAGCCAACTCTGAAAAAACAGACTTGAAATAACCTGGATCATCATCAGCAAAAATATCAATACCGTTATTTTGAAGATTATTGAAATGGAGTTTTTAAGCTCTGCAACTTTTTTGCCTTTACGGAGTTTTTCATAGAGTCTGGAGGCACGATCAACATTTTCTCTTCGGGGGTTTCTTCTTATTGATTGATATTCACGTGTTCCGTCATCTTTCATTATCGGAGTGACATAAGCGTCAACCCAGTAGTGGTTACCATTTTTGCAACGGTTTTTGACCATCCCCATCCACGATTTATCGGATTTTACCTTTTCCCACAAAGCAGCAAAGGCTGCAGGGGGCATATCTGGATGTCTTACTACATTATGGCTTTTACCAACCAGCTCCTCTTCAGTAAAACCGCTTATATCGACAAAATCCCGATTGACATAGGTAATAATTCCCTTACTATTTGTAGTGGTAAGTATATTTGCATCACTTTTATAAGATTCTTCAACTTGCGTAACCGGTTCATTAATCTTCATTTTATAGCCTTGGAATTTAAAAACAGAATTAAGCGCCCTCCAAGGCTATATTTTCTTTAAACAAAAGGTCTAATACCAAAAATGAATCAACGTATAACAAAAAGCTATCAGTTCAATTATGACCTGAAACAACTAAGAGCTTTTCTTGAAATAGCGAAAGAAAAAAGTTTCAGCAAAGCAGCAGAAAATCTGTTTATATCTCAGCCTGCAATTTCTCGAAAAATATCACAACTTGAAGAAGCATTAAAATGCCAACTTTTTATCAGAGAAAACAACACTGTTAAATTAACGCCTTAAGGTGAAGAACTAAAAAATAAATTACCAATAGTTTTTGAAAGCCTGAATGGAATAACAGAGTCACTCACTTCATTAACAAAAAAGAAAAAATTAAAATTAGGTTATACATGTGCTGCAATGAGCAGTTTTTTACCTGAAATGATACGCGAAATCACAGATAAACTGGAAAACTATGAATTGATATTCTCTGAAGGGAATACGACAGAACTGATTGATAAAGTACTTAACAATAACATCCATTGTGCCTTCATTATGGCTCAACCGAAGCACGAAAGCCTACTGACTATAAGTATACGCCCTGAACTAATGGGGCTGATGATACCGGACAACCACCCTTTTAACTCACTAAATGAAATACCGATCGAACTACTTCAATATGAAACATTAATCCTCTTTCCAAAGCCCCAGAACCCCAGCTTATATGACCATATACTTGAA
>NZ_DCSO01000053.1:50652-55401 GCF_002325665.1 Methylophaga sp. UBA1464 | reverse complement strand
AGTTCTCTCCGAACGCTATAATCGAGGCTGATAGCTGTAATGCTATATTTGGATTTGTTGCTGCGGGCACAGGTGTTGCTTTCATAGCAGAATCTATGGCGGGACTTTGTATGAAAGGGACACGTTATAAGCCGCTTGTTCAACCAGGGCCTGAAATTGAGTTTAGCTTCATATCCAACAATTTATCCATGGAAGATTGGCATATGGTTTTTGAAAATTTAATTTCTGATAACTATTTTCAAAATACTTTCAATAATAATTATTCAGAAAAATCATTGTCTGATCAGAACAGTATTTAGATCCCTCCCCCCAGCCAATCAGATTAGAAATCAAGTTTTCTTATATTTTTAAGCTGGGGAATTATTTACTATTTCAATACTGAAGAAACAACCAATATAAGAAAAATATTTCAAATTAATATATTTTTAATAAAACTGTAAACCAGCCGTATTTTTTAGTTAAGAATATAGAAATATTTTATCTTTAACCCTCATTAACTGATCCAGCATTACTTCAGAAAAATGCGATCATTATATTTAACCCTATATTCTTAAAATAAATATTTACCTGGAGTAATATGATCATATTTTATAAGTCAACTTCAGGTATCTACTACTTAACGATTACTTAGTGCGAAAGTGTAACCTGTGGTTCAACACTGTGAGTTTGATATGAATTGCTATTTTTCTACATGAAAAAATAATGAATTGGTAGATTAATTCATAAAACTTGTACCTAAGAGACGACTGAAGATGCCATCAAGATTGATAAAGGTTGCTGATAAAAAATTTAGTTTGTATCTGTAAACTATCCATCCATACAACATTACGAACCTTTGACACCTTACCAAGTCTGAAAAGCTTGGCTGCTTCTGTTAAATTATCACCATAACTGAGCACTAAACCTAAACACAGAGGTATGAATGTCTTATATTGAGACGACGATGAAAAAGCTGCAACGAAGCAGCCCAAGTCAGCCCGAGTTTTATCAGGCCACCGAAGAAATCCTGCAGTCTATTCGCCCCTTACTCGACAAAAACCCGATCTATCTGCAACAAAATATCATTGAACGTATTGTCGAACCGGAACGTCAGATCATGTTCAGGGTCGTCTGGCAGGATGATGAAGGTAACGTGCAGGTCAACAAGGGTTATCGCGTCCAATTCAGCTCTTCACTCGGCCCCTATAAAGGCGGAATCCGTTTTCATCCTTCGGTAAATGCCAGCACGGTTAAATTTCTGGGGTTTGAGCAGATCTTTAAAAATGCTTTGACAGGCCTATCGCTTGGTGGTGGTAAAGGCGGTTCGGACTTTGATCCTAAAAACCGCTCAGATAACGAAATCATGCGTTTCTGTCAGGCCTATATGACCGAATTACATCGTCATATCGGTGCGACCATTGATGTCCCTGCAGGTGATATTGGGGTCGGAAAACGCGAAATCGGCTATCTTTTTGGCCAATACAAACGTTTGAATCTTCATTTTGAAGGTGTACTGACCGGCAAGTCGCTCAACTGGGGTGGTTCACTGGTACGTCCTGAAGCAACGGGCTATGGTCTGGTCTACTTCACTGAAAATATGTTGCAAGCTAACGATGACACTCTGGATGGTAAAAGATGTCTGGTATCCGGAGCGGGAAATGTAGCCATACATACCATCGAAAAGCTATATCAATGTGGCGCATTGCCGGTTAGCTGCTCTGATAGTACCGGGACGATTTATCATGAGAAAGGTATTGATCTGATTTTACTCAGGGAATTAAAAGAAACACAACGAACTTCATTAATCAACTATCTGGAATCTCACCCGGATGCTCAATTTATTTCAATAAAAGAATATCCAAAAGATGGCCATGCCGTATGGCGATTAAAAGCAGATGCCGCTTTTCCATGCGCTACTCAGAATGAAGTCTCGGCGGCAGATGCTAAAGCGCTCTGTCAGAATGGCATTACCTGTATTGTTGAAGGTGCCAATATGCCCTGCACTGCTGAAGCACAGGCACATATTATTGCTGCAGGGATNNACGGAATTCATTATGCTCCAGCTAAAGCAGCCAATGCCGGTGGTGTCGCCACCAGCCAGCTTGAAATGGCACAAAATGCCAGTATGACCCAATGGTCATTTGCTGAAGTGGACAAACGACTACAGGTGATTATGCAAGGTATCTATCAACGCTGTGCAGAAACAGCCATAGAGTTTCATCAACCATGTAATCTAGTGTTTGGCGCCAACATTGCCGGATTTCGCAAAGTCGCGGATGCCATGCTCGAACAGGGACTGGTATAAGGTTCTTGTAATCAGTTCTTAACATAAGACCTATGGGGTTTAAATTTGAGACTCATTTATTTGTTCTCTGTGAGCATATTGTTCACATCAATGACACTGGCTGCACGGGCTGATGCAATTACGTTAAAAATAATTGATCAGAATCAACAGGCTGTCCCCAACGCCATAATTGAAGTGCTTAGTTCCTCTGAAAGTCATGGTGAACCAGATTCTGTAACCGTCATGGATCAGATAGATAAAACCTTTGTTCCTGAACAGATTATTATTCAGCAGGGAGAGACTGTTGATTTTCCTAACAGTGACAATATCCGTCATCACGTTTACTCATTTTCCAAAGCTAAAACATTTGAACTCAAGCTTTATGCGGATAAACCCGAAAAGCCAATACTCTTTGAAAGCCCCGGCATAGTTGTGGTCGGCTGCAATATTCATGACGCCATGATCGGCTATATTTATGTTGCCCAGCATGAAACGGTTGTTACCTCATCCGAGCAGGGCATCGCCTTTATTAACACAACAGCACCAAAGCCACTGATAAGTATATGGCACCCATATACAACTAATGGTGCCGAAAGCCGGAAAACCGTTGAAATAGATCCGTTAATTCAAAATACTCCGGGAGAATATATTATCCAGCTGGAGTTGACGCCTCCTCCCCCACGCGAGTCATTTGAGGATACATTCGGTGCGGCTGGGCATCACTAAATTACGCACGCAAATTCTGTTATTTGCCCTCTCACTGATACTGGTGTCGACGCTGGTTATTCAGTCGATATCCTGGTGGTCTGCAAATAAGTTTAATCAGCATCAGATACAGCAGAACACCATCAAGGCAGAAAATATTCTGCGTCAATACATACGTTCCAACGAAAACAATCTGGTGAATTCAGCGAGAGTACTGACAGCAGATTTCGGTTTTAAGCAGGCTGTGGCATCCAGTGACAGCGATACAATCGCCAGCGTACTGGCTAATCATGGCGCACGTATTAAAGCTGATTTAATGTTACTGACCGATTTATCAGGTCAGTTGATTTCCAGCAGTCGTTCAAATCATTACGATCAGACCTTACTACGGCAGATAGTGGAAGATCTGATGGAAAAACCGGGTGTCGCACATATTGTGATGCTGAATGATCGAATCTATGAATTAATCCTGTTGCCCGTGATGGCCCCCAGAACAATAGCGTTTAGTCTGCTTGGTTTCGAGTTGAATCAAACCACACTGAATGAACTGAAGCATCTTACCGATCTGGAGATCACCCTGCTTAAAAACGACCAGCCGGTTTATTCCACTCTGGATAGCCTTGATTCTGATGAAGATTTCGCTGCTAAGATGAATGCCATGCAAAGCAGATGGCTTGGGCTGCAAAGACCAACCTTTATCAATTCAGAAGTGTTACCGGCCACCAGTAGCGTAAACCCTGTCAGCATACTGCTAACCACGGATTTAAGACCGATCTATAAGCAATATGATGATCTGGCAAAACAGCTCATGCTCACTGTTTTACTGGTAGTAGTGGCAGCCATTATTATCAGTATGATCATCGCGCACAAACTGACCACACCTTTAGCCCGACTGGTTGAAATTGCTCACCAGTTTGCCAAAGGGAATTACGATGCCTGGCGTGATCCAGGCCGCTCCAGCAGTGAAGTCCGTGATTTAACAGTCGCTTTTCGCCATATGGGGGAAGAGATAAAACAACGTGAACAAGTTGTCACCTGGCAAGCCCGACATGATGTCCTGACCGGTTTATTTAATATTCACACGATGCGCAGCACGCTTACCACGATTATGCGTGACTACAGTCAGTGTATTGTGGTAGCGATGTATATTCAAAATTTCAGGCAAATCAATGATCGACTGGGACCGGAAGTCGCTGATGCTTTTCTCAACGCACTGGCAACTCGCCTTAATCAGTTCAAAACCTCGGGAAATAAAACCAATGCCCGACTGGAAGGTATCGAGTTTTTATCAGTGATCCAGTTAATGCCAGGCCAAAGTCCAAAGCAAATTGTTGAATCTTTACTGGACAGTCTGGCCCAGACTTTTCAGATCAGTAATATCAGTTTGACGGCTCAGTTTTATGCTGGTGTTTGCTGTTATCCTGCGGATGGTACTGACAGCAAAACCATGCTGCGCCGGGTCAGGATTGCAGCGGATCATGCTCGTATCAATCGCACATCCATTCATGTGTATACCCCGGGCGAAGATGAAGAACATCTTGAAGAGTTATCGATTATCGAAGCATTGCAAACTTTACTCAAACAACCCGGCAATAATGAATTATTCTTGAATTTCCAGCCAAAAGTTGAACTCAGCAATGGCAGAATTGACACGGTTGAACCACTGATCCGCTGGCATCGTCCGGGGCTAGGACGCATCGCACCGGATAAATTTATTGGTCTCGCCGAGCAATCTGGTCTGATTGTTGAGCTCAGTCACTGGGTCATCGAGCAAACACTAA